>CAUZTE010000100.1:0-5765 GCA_963582565.1 Dehalococcoidia bacterium
CTGATAGCGAGATGGTGCTGACCGCCGATGAAGAAGAGAAGATAGCGGAAGGCGGTCACGCCCACATGGCTGAATCGCCATTGGTGATGATTCTGCCTATGGGTGCCCTGGCAGTGATGGCGGTTGTGTCCGGGTTTGTAGCGAACGCGCCATTCAAGCTGTTTACGATTCCCAAGCACTGGATTAGCGAGTTCCTGGTAGCGCCGTTAGGTCACGCGGAGACGCCCGAGTTCATCGGATGGGTGGCAATTCTCTCTATCATTCTTGCTCTGGCAGGAGTGGGGTTGGCCTGGGCCACCTACGCGGCGGGCAAGATTGCTCCTGAGCGTTTGACGTTCAAACCGCTCTACCAACTGACCATGCGCAAGTACTACATAGATGACTTTTATGAGCGATTCATCGTCGGTCAGGTCTTCTATCGGTACAGTGCAGGCCTGCTGGATTGGTTCGATAGGGTGTTCGTGGATGGCGTGTCCGACAACATTGGCTGGTTCGGGCGCAACATCGGCCGAGGAATTGCAGCGATTCAAAACGGCCAACTACAGGCATACGGAAGCGTGTTCACTGCTGGTGCAGTAATCATGCTGTTGATATATCTCATTCGATAACCAGGGCTAGCCCTGACTAAAAGCTGGATTGAAGGAGAAAAGGTTATAGAGGCACTGTCATCCTGAGTGTAACGAAGGATCCAGATTCTTCGGTCGTTAGGCTTCCTCAGAATGACAATACTGCCCTTTGTACTGAATGAATGCATGAGTGAAACGGTGAGGGCCACGATTAAGGAAGAATCGCAACAATGCTAACGGCAGTCGTCTTTTTGCCGTTGGCTGGTGCTATTGGCATCATTGCGCTCCTTGGGAACGATAACCCCAGGGGCGTGAAGTGGTTTGCTGCGGGCATCGGCATCGCCGAGTTCATACTCTCCATCATCGTATTTGCCCAATACGACCATACTGCTGCCGGGTTCCAGCTTACCCAACAGTTTGATTGGGTTCCCCTGATGGACATCCAATATCACCTGGCGATTGACGGCCTGAGTGCGCCATTGATTCTGCTGACCGGCCTGCTAGGGTTGGCGGCCATCTACAGTTCCTGGAGCGTTGCCACTCGACATAAAGAATACTTCGCCTGGCTGTTGGTGCTGCAGACGGCAGTGATGGGCGTCTTTGCTGCTCAGGACTTCATTCTCTTCTTTATCTTCTGGGAACTAGAACTCATTCCGATGTTCTTCCTCATCTCGATATGGGGCAGCGGGCGCAAAGAGTATTCAGCGATGAAGTTCCTGCTGTTTACCTTCACAGGCAGCGCATTCATGTTGGTGGCGTTGCTTACGGTCTTCTTCTCTGTGAACACTTTCGATATGACCCAGCTGATGGGGATGGACCTCAGTGACCTGTTATTGCCAAGCCAGTTGGTGTTCGCCTTGTTTTTCATTGGATTTGCTATCAAGCTGCCCATCTGGCCTGTTCACACGTGGCTTCCGGATGCGCATACCGATGCACCAACGGCAGTCAGCGTGATGCTGGCCGGCGTGTTGTTGAAGATGGGTGGCTACGGCCTCATCCGCATCAATGTATCCATGTTCCCTGACGTAGCCGTGGATGCAGCAGTACCTATGGCTATCCTGGCGGTGATTAGCATCCTCTACGGGGCTATGGTGACCTTCCGACAGAGCGACCTCAAACGATTGGTGGCCAACAGCAGCGTGAGCCACATGGGGTTCGTGTTGCTGGGCATATCGTCGATAGGTGCAACGGCAGGCAACCTGACGCCCATCGGACTTACCGGCGCTGCCATGCAGATGTTCACCCACGGCGTTATCACCGGTCTGCTCTTCGTCATGGTTGGCGTGATTTACGATAAGGCCCACACAAGACACATCCCTGACCTGGGTGGGCTGGCAACCAGGATGCCTATAGCTGCAATCGCCTTCATGATTGCCGGGCTGGCAGCGTTGGGCCTACCGGGCACCGCCGGGTTTGCTGCTGAGATTATGATATTCTTGGGCACCTTCCCGGCACACGGAGTCATAACCGCTCTGTCTACCGTAGGCGTGCTGCTGGCGGCGGGCTACGTGTTGTGGATGGTCCAGCGAACGCTGTTCGGGCCACCGCGAGAGCGATGGGCGCACTTGACCGATGTCTCGGCCGTAGAGGCTGTTGCTCCGGTGTTGCTTATCGCAGCCATCCTCATCGTCGGCATCTACCCTGCAATCTTGAGCGATGTATTCAAAGCTGGTATCAACGATTTCTTCCCGAGGTTGATGGGATGATGAATACCCTGAACCGTAACTACAAAAGAATGGCCAACCTGAGACAAGCTCAGGGTGCGCTGATGAATGATCGAGGGGAAGCATGACCCCCCACGATCTCTATCTCCTATCGCCGGAAATCAGCCTGGCTGCCGTGGCGTTCATGGTGGTACTGGCTGACGCGCTCAATGGCCCCAGGAAACTGGTGCCGTCTGTAGCGATACTAGGATTGGCTATTCCGCTCTTCTTCACCGTGCTGCTGTGGGGAGAGATTGCCGATTGGTGGAGCCTCCTTGGCCCGCAGGTGGGCGAGGAAGCAGATGTGTCCATCCCAACCCTTTACGGTACGCTGGCTGTGGACCGGTTCGCGCTGTTCTTCAAGTTCATCTTCATCGGCAGCGTTGGCCCCGTACTGATGTCTTCCTACGGCTATGTTGAACGCTTCTCGGAACGTCGAGGCGAGTTCCATGTCCTGATTATGCTCTCCGCTGTCGGTATGATGCTGATGGCCGCTGGCACCGAGTTGATAACCCTCTACGTAGCCCTTGAGCTGTCCACGCTGCCACTGGTGGCGTTGGCCGCCTTTGGTGGGGACCGTCGCTCGTCCGAGGCCGGGTTGAAGTACCTGGTGCTCGGCGCTATAGCATCGGCAATACTCTTGTATGGCATGACCCTCACCTTCGCCTTCACCGGCAGCACCAACCTTGAAGCGATTGGCGTGGTAATAGGCAACGCCGCGACAAGTGGCGCAGGCGATTTCGGTGGTTCATTGCTGGCCGTGGGCATCGTGCTGATGGTGGCAGGTTTTGGATTCAAGATCGCAGCGGTGCCGTTCCAAGGATGGGTACCCGATGTTTATGAGGGTTCGCCCGTACCGGTAACCGCGTTCCTGTCTGTGGCGAGCAAAGCGGCAGGCTTCGCTGTCATAATCCGTGTTTTCTCCACAGCCTTTCAGCCGCTGGAAGTCGATTGGGCTATCCTCTTCGCAGTGATAGCGGCAATTTCCATGACCATCGGTAACCTGGTGGCCATCGCGCAGACCAACATAAAGCGAATGCTGGCCTACAGCACCATCGCCCATGCCGGATACATGCTGGTAGGGCTGGCGGCCGTGGCCTCCCGAACAGAGGACGGCGTATCCCTGGGTTCTGAAACGCTACTCTTCTACCTGGGTGCCTATGCGGTGACCAACCTGGCCGCCTTCTTCGCCGTCATCGCAATCATGGACCGCACTCGCAGTGAACTCATCGATAGCTTCGCAGGCATGGGTAAACGCGCCCCGTGGCTGGCACTGGCGCTCACCATTGCTCTGCTATCACTCACCGGCATCCCGCCAACCGTGGGGTTCATGGCCAAACTGTTCGTGTTCGGCGCTGCAATCAAGGCTGACCTGGCGTGGTTGGTGGCCCTGGGCGCGGTCAATAGCGTCGTCTCAGCGTACTTCTACCTGCGTGTGATACGGGTGATGTACCTTGCTGAACCCAAGGACGATGAACGCGCTGCCCGTGTCATTCCGTTGGACATCTCCGTGGCGGTGACTGCGGTGGCCGTGGTTGCGCTTGGCGTGTGGCCCCAGGGGTTGCTTGAAGTGGCCAATAGGGCTGTCCAACAGATATTTTGAGCTTCCTGCAAGCACCATAGATGCTTAGCTGTTATAGCAGCATGATATGCTATGGCAGAAGCTTGGATGTGTTTGACAGGTTTTCAGCGGTCATAATGGGGACCGCTGGTTCTAAGACCTGCCGAGAGGCATCGAATGGCGACTAATCGCAGCTGACAGGAGCCTCCGAACGTCATGGCAGAGAACCAACAAATCGGCGTCATCTACAGTCCCTGGGTTGAAGAGGCTGAACCCCTCGCCAAGACCCTTGTGGACGCCCTCAGCAAGAACCACAGACCATGGGTGTGCTCCGTCCTGGAGCTGGACGCCAATGCCGACATGGCCAAGCGTTGCTCCACCTTCGTCACCATTGGCGGTGATGGCACCATCCTCCGTACCGTCAGGCTTGCGGCTCCCGCTGGCATCCCCATCGTCGGTGTGAACCTGGGGCGCGTGGGCTTCATGGCTGAACTCCCGGCGGAAGAAGCGGTTGCCCGCGTCAACTCCTTTGCCAGCGGCGAGGGTTGGATGGAAGAGCGCACCATGCTGGAGGCTGAGATACATCCAGCCAACCAAACCAATGGCAAACTCCTGAGCTACACCGGGCTAAATGATGCCGTGGTAAGTCGCACAAAACCCTCGCGCATGGTCTACGTCGAAGTGCGCGTCGATGACTATTCACTGGCAGCCTACGCCGCAGATGCGGTCATCGTGTCCACAGCAACAGGCAGCACCGGCTATGCTTTGGGCGCTGGTGGCCCCATCCTTTTTGCGGAGTCTACGTCCCTGCTGGTACAGCCCGTTGTTCCCCAGCTTGCCGACAGCGCCGCAATCGTGTTGCACCCTGGCGCTGTGGTGGAGATAGAGGTGGAAGCAGACCAGGATGCTATGGTTAGCGTAGACGGCTACATGGACCTTGACCTCTCACCGGGCGACACAGTTCGAGTCCAGGAAGGGCCGCACAAGGCGCGCTTCTTGCGACAGGGCACTCCTCACGCACTGCCTTCCGCACTGTCGCGTCGACTCAGCTCCATCCGACGTCAGCGGAACGGCGGCACTACCCCCAGCGATTAAGGAGAATACCCGTGGCCAAAGAGGAGCTCATAAGGAGTGAACGCGTCTATGAAGGCCCGTCTCTCAGTGTGCGCCGCGATACGATGCGTGTGGAGATGGCGACTGGCCCGATAGAAGTTGTCCGAGAGGTCGTCGAAAGCGCGGCGGCGGTGGTGCTGGTGCCGGTGGACTCGAGCGGAAACGTGCTGTTGGTACGCCAGTACCGGCGAGCGGCAGCCTCCCACCTCCTGGAGGCTCCTGCCGGTGGGTTGGAACAGGGCTAGGAACCGGAAGACGGTGCTCGTCGCGAGTTGCGTGAGGAGACCGGCCACGCATCGGATACCCTGCTGCGTATGGGTGGATTCTGGATTGCGCCTGGCTACTCCACGGAGTACATGCACGCCTTCCTTGCAACGCAGCTTCGACCTGACCCGCTTCCCGCCGACGAGGACGAGGACATCGAGGTTGTGCCGACCCCGTGGAAGGACATCCCTGACCTCATCCGTAACGGGACTATCCAGGACTCCAAGAGCATCTCGGCCCTTCAGATCGCCTACTTCCTGTTTCAGAAAGAAGCCGGTATAGGAGCCTAACCGCCGCAGCATGGGTCCAGGGCTAGCCCTGGTGGCCTACTTCCTGTTTCAGAAAGAAGCTGGTGTAGGAGCCTAACCGCCGCAGCATGAGTCCAGGGCTGGCCCTGGTGGCCTACTTCCTGTTTCAGAAAGAAGCTGGTGTAGGAGCCTAACCGCCGCAGCATGAGTCCAGGGCTGGCCCTGGTGGCCTACTTCCTGTTTCAGAAAGAAGCTGGTGTAGGAGCCTAACCGCCGCAGCATGAGTCCAGGGCTGGCCCGGATGGCCGTT
>CAUZTE010000101.1:0-5757 GCA_963582565.1 Dehalococcoidia bacterium
GAATCAAACCTGTCCCAGGCCCAGAGTGATCAAACTGAACTGACGGATCAAGTACGCACACTCAAGGGCGCGCAGGACGATTTGGACATGGCAATTACCATCCAATCAGAACTCCAAGCGCTCATCAACGATGACCTAGGTCCGAATCACGGCGATGCTCTTCTGCTGATTCAAGAAGGACTACTTGCTGTCATCAACACCAACTTCGGCGAAGCAGCGACGTTCTTCGACGAGTCCAGCAAAGCCTTCGATACAGCAAAGGATAACGCCCAAGTAGCTGTCACCAAGAGTGAAGCCCTTCTGGAACTCGTGCCGTCCGGCCTCCACACCACCTTTGACACCAGCCATCGGCAGTCGAAATCCACGGTACTGGCATTGGATGCGCAGTCACGTGAGTACAAAGGGGCTTCTGCCCTGTACGAGATCATTGCTGAGTGGAACGAAGTTGATCTGGAAGGCAGCGCTGAAGACATCGAGCGATGGCGCGGCATGGCAGCCGAGGCGGAAGACTTGCTAGAGGCCGCCATGACTAAGTTGGATGAGGCAGACGGTTGGGCTCCGGGTCTGTGGCGACGCTCTGAGGCCATTCGATTGGACATCCGGCAGTGGCAGGATTTGCTGTCCGGGGTTGAAGCAGTAATCCTGGATCCGGCATAGCCCTGGTTACGGCACCGATACCTGTCGCAGAAGGTTCTGGGCCTCCATCTTGTCCGCCCAACGCGTAGCCAACCCCAAACGCGTCTCAAGGGCAGCCACCACAGCCTGACGCACGATACCAGCATCCACACCTTGGCCCAACTCCTGCTCCATTGAGGTCACGTTCAAACCAGGGATTCCACAGGCAACAATGTGCTCAAAGTAAGACAGGTCTGTGCTGACGTTCAACGCGAACCCGTGGCTGCTGACTCCACGGCTTACCCGCACGCCGATAGCTGCGATCTTTCGTTGATCTGGGCCATCGCCAAGCCACACGCCGGGCAAACCTTCCACGGTGCGAGCATCAATGCCGAACGTAGCCAGGGCGTCAATCAAGGCTGATTCCAACCCACGCACGTAACGTACAGGCCCACCAATTTCCCGTAGGTTCAAAATTGGGTAGCCCACAAGCTGGCCGGGCCCGTGATACGTCACCTCTCCACCCCTGTCCACTTCATGGACGGCCACGCCTACTGATCCCAAGCCGTCAGCTGACATGAGCACATCGTCCATAGAGCCGCGTCGACCCAGGGTGTAGACATGGGGGTGCTCAAGCAGCAACAACGTGTCGCCAATAGAACCCTCAATGCGCTGCTGCACAAGATCACGCTGGATATCCCAGGCGCGCTGGTACTCCACGGTACCCAAATCGTAGACGGTTGTCGGGTTCGGGGATGTCATGTCGGTATTATGGCAGCAGCGGTGAACAGTGGCTAGGGAATACCTGTGGACCCCGTCACCCTGGCGCAGGCCGGGGTCCAGCAGGAGGCCATTTAGATTCCCGCTTTCGCGGGAACGACGGGCTGAATTGATACCACGTCCGATTGCGCTACAATGACCCCAGAAATCCATACTGGAGCAACACACATGGCAGAACGTCGATACTGGCTGTTCAAATCAGAACCCAATGCATACTCATACACGGATTTGCAAAACGACGGCGTGGCCGAGTGGGACGGCGTCCGTAACTACCAGGCCCGGAACTTCCTCCGCGATGACATTAAAGAGGGCGATGGCATTCTGTTCTACCACAGCAACGCGGCACCGATGGCTGTTGTTGGCACAGCCATCGTAGTGCGTTCCGGCTACCCCGACTCCACCGCGTGGGATCCCAAGTCGGCACACCCTGACCCCAAGAGCAGCCCGGACCAACCTCGCTGGTACATGGTGGACATCAAGGCTGAGCAGGAGTTCGAATCGCCGGTGACGCTGGAGTCCATCAAGGTACTGCCGGGTCTGGAGAAGATGATGGTGGCCCAGCGTGGTGCGCGACTGTCCGTCCAGCCAGTGGCACTAGAGGAATGGGAAATCGTCACGAAAATTGGGTTGGGGTAACCATATGAAAATAGGTGCACACGTTTCATCGGCGGGAGGCCTGAGCAACGCCATAGACCGGGGTGCGGAGATAGGAGCGGAGACCGTGCAACTCTTCTGCTCGCCGCCTCAGGGCTGGGCCTTCAAGCCGCCGCCGGAAGACCAGGTCATTGCGTTCCGACAGAAGAGCGAGGAGATGGGCATCGGCCCAGCGTTCCTCCATGGAATCTACCTGATGAACTTCGGCAGCCCCAACCCAGAGTTGGTGGAGAAGTCGATCGCAGCCCTCATCAACTACATGGGCGCTGCATCGCAGATAGGTGCACAGGGGGTCATCTTCCATTGCGGCAGCCACAAAGGTGCTGGATACGACGCCGTCCTCAAGCAGACCACTGATGCTCTGGCTGAGGTACTGAAGAACTCGCCAGCGGATACCCAACTCATAATAGAAAACACGGCTGGTATGGGTAACCACATCTGCGCCAGCTTCGCGGAGATTGGCGGAGTCATGAAGGGCCTGGCAAGCCCGCAGGTGAAAGTATGCCTGGACACGGAGCACGCCTTCGCTGCCGGCTATGATGTGTCCCAACAAGACACGCTGGCTAAGGCGATGGAGGAGTTCGACAAAGAGATAGGGCTGAACAACCTGGCAGCCGTACACGCCAATGACGCCAAGGTGGAGTTCGGTTCCGGCGTGGATAGGCACGAGAACATCGGTGAGGGGAATATCGGGGTGGCCGGGTTCGAGGTCATCATGGCGCACCCTGCCTTCCGCGATGTACCGTTCCTGCTGGAAGTACCCGGCACCGACAAGAAAGGCCCTGACCGGGAGCAGCTTGACCGAGTGAAGGATATCCGCACGCGCGTGAAAGCCGAATAGAATTGGATGGTCTACCACCGGATGCGTTCCTTAAATTGGTGTCTGACGCCTTGGAAGCGCTGCCCCAAGAGGTCCACGATGCCCTGGACAATGTGGAGGTGATGGCCCAGGAGTGGCCATCGTCGGAGCAGCTGGACTACACAGAAGGAGCGGACCGCTACGGAATTCTGGGGCTCTATGAGGGTATCCCGCTTACGGACAGAGAAAACTACTCCATGGTGCTGCCAGACAGGGTGACGCTGTTCCAACGACCTTTAGAATCGATTTGCGCCAACATGCAGGAGCTGGCAAGAGAGGTGCAGGTCACGGTGATACATGAGCTGGCTCATCACCTTGGTTGGGGCGATGAGGAAATTCATCGCATGGGCTTCGGCTAACCAGGGTTTAACCCTGGACCTGTATTCCTGCGGTTACCAAAGAAGAAGTGTAGTAAATCCAACACCAATAGTCGTTAGTGATGAATCTGGGATATAGCTAAACCTCGTAAGCAAAACTCCTTAAAGGGGCTAGCGCTCTAGGTAGATGCCCTTGGCGCGACGCACACTCTTGATGCGCATCTCCGCCAGCCAATCGGCGGCCTTGGCAGGTGAAATGTCCTCGTCCTTGGAGATACTCATCACCTTCTCTACGGAGTCAGCGATGCCTGCAACCCGCTCCATAGCCTCTTCCTCCTGGTACGGTCGGCCGATCTCATAAGAGAGGTTGATGACACCCCCGGCGTTCAAGACGTAATCGGGAACGTACAGGACGCCCTTCTTCCACAGGGTCTCCCCATCTTCCGGGGTCAAAAGCTGGTTATTGGCCGAGCCTGCGACTATCTTGCATTGCAGCCTGGGGGTTGTATCGCTGTTGATGGAACCGCCCAGCGCACACGGCGCGAAGATATCGCTGGGAACATCGTAGATAGCGTCTGGATTCTCGACGATGGTGCAGCCCAAAGCCCTGGCGCGGTCAAGGGCATCGGGATTGATATCCGTAACGGTGAGTCGAGCGCCCTCCACTAGCAGGTGATTGGTGAGATACCCCGCGACCTTTCCGAACCCCTGAATCGCAATCGACAGGTCCTTTAGCGAGTCCGTACCAAGTGCCTGCCGGGCTGCAACCTTCATTCCCCGGTAAATACCGAAACCTGTTGCCTTGGAGGGGTCTCCGCTACCCCCCAACGTGCGAGGGAGGCCAACAACATGGGACGTGGCCTGGCTTATCGCCACCAAATCCTCCGGCGATGAACCCACGTCCTCCGTGGTGATGTACCTGCCGCCCAAACCCTCCAGGAACTGGCCAAATGCGCGCATCATCCCTTCATGCTTATCCGTCCGGGGGGTCGGCCCAAATAAGTGCCTTACCGCCACCAAGGTTGAGGCCCGCTGCAGCGTTTTTGTACGTCATCGCCCTGGCCAGGCGAAGGACATCGGTGAGTGCTGCCTCTTCCGTCGGGTGTGGCCAAATGCGGGTACCTCCAAGGGCAGGGCCTAACGTAGTGTCGTGGATGGCGATGAATGCTTTTAGCCCGGCATTCTTGTCTACAGCAACCACCAGTTGCTCGTAGTCACCGGATTCCATGACCTCAACAATTTCCATAGCACACACCTCCGGCATTTACGTACGGGACAAAACCGATCTTTCCCTCTTATATTGTATCTGATGCATCAAGAAGAGTGAGAGGTTTTGGGCATAGCGGTATCAATCGATGTTTCCGCATTCAAAGTAAGTCTGCTAGTGGAAAAAAGGCTAAAGATCCCGGCTGTTCAGCGCCTTCAATGCAATGAAAGGAAGAACCACCAGCGGAACAATCCCTAATGTGACCAACGTGGTAATTTCAATGGTTAATGATTTTCCTTGCAAAACCAAAGGCAGATTGCCTAAGACGCCTTCTGGAGTGAAGCCGTTGGCATACGCCACGTTCAGTAAACCCAGGCTGATGTACCAAAACACGCCTAGGATCACCAGGCCCAGCAAGGTATTGGTGAACAGGACACTTACGGTAATCCCCAGAAAGGACAGGACAGTGAGCATGAGCGTCCAGTAGGCCAGACCCACCCAGATACCTTCAACCGTCAAGTCGTTATTCAAAGCCATTGCTTTCATGACAAAAGCCGTTGGTACCACAATGATCAGGAACATTGCAATCGTACCAAAGGAGCGGGAGACCAGCTTGGCCAGTACATAGGGAGTCGGCGCTATTCCTCTGCTGATGATGGACTCTCCCAGGAATCGATACTCAAGAGAGATGGCACTGACGCTGTTCACCAGCACTACCAAGCTGCCGAGAGCCATATACATGACAAGCGCCCAACCCAGAAGGAATGACGTTGTGTCCTCAAAGTTCTTTGCGACGATGACTGCGGCCACGCCGCCGACGATGGTCAAAAAGAACCAGAAGCGGACAATCCAGGAGCGGGCCAATACCGTTAAATCATATTCAAGAAGAGAGATGAACGCATTCATTAAACAACCTCATCAGTAGACGGCTCATCAGATGTTGGAGCATCGGGATCAGGTTCGGCTGATCCTGCTTTGCCCACCACTTGTCCAATGGCGTCCTCAGATTCGAAGGCGCGAGCAAATCCTCGTCGCCTGTCTTCAGCAAGGGTCTTCAGGAAGGCATCTTCCAGGTTTCCTGCGGGGTGAATTGATTTCAGGATCACGCCGTGTCGAGAGAAAGCATCCAACACCTGGCTTAGGACAGATGTGAACTCTCCCTCATGGTCAAAGGCAACCCGTACGGTATTTGCTCCCATACGTTCAAACTTAATACCTCTTACCTCAACGCTAATGGTCTGGAGCGCTTGCTCTACCTCACCCTCAACCATCATGTCGACAGTGTTATCGAGGCTAAGCTGCTTCATTTCTCGCACAGAGCCGGT
>CAUZTE010000102.1:0-5731 GCA_963582565.1 Dehalococcoidia bacterium
AGCAACAGAATAGGAGGTTCCCGTGGCAGAACTGGGATTCCATCTGCCCAGCCTCATTGTCTATCTTGTGAACTTCGGCATCCTATTTGCGGCCTTGTACTTCATTGGGTACAAACGCATCCTGGCGATGTTGGACCAGCGATCTGATCGTATCCGTGGCTCTATAGAAGAGGCAGAACAGGTGCGGTCTGAGGCCACGCAGGCACGGCAGGACCTGGAAGCCCAACTAGGGGAGTCCAGGAAGGCCGGTCAGCAGGTGCTGGAAGAGGCACGGCAAGCGGCAGAACGCTACCGTGTAGAGGAACAGGAAAAGGCGAGGGCTGAAGCTGAAGAGTTTCTCCGCCGAGCAAGGGCGCAAATTGAACAAGAACGCAACCAGGCCATTGAAAAGGTCCGGGAGCAGTTTGCAGAATTGGCCATCTCCGCTGCAGAGCGTGTGATTGACCGGTCGTTAGATCGTGACGCCCATCGTGACCTTATAGAAAAGGCTCTCAGCGATAGCGCTGAAGCGCAACGGAACTAGAACATGGCAGGACGAGCACTACCATCAGCAAAGCGGTACGCCCAGGCGGTCTTTGATATCGCCCAGGCGTCTGATACAACCAAGGAGTGGGATGAGCAGCTATCAATGCTGTCCCAGGCCGCGGGTGTGTCTGAATTTGTATTGCTGATGCAGGCTCCGGAAATCACGCCGGAAGAGCGTTCTAAGGCACTGGAAAAGGTGCTGCCGTCCATCAACGATGGGACGCGCAACTTGCTGATGCTGGCTGCCAAGAGCAACGCGGTGAAGGTACTACCGCAGGTCTACGAGCGGTTCCAGGAGCTTAACGACGCTGCCCAAGGTTTGGTGCGCGTGCAAGTCACATCCGCCATTGATTTGACGGACGACGGCAAGAAGCGAATCACTGAACAGTTGGCGGCATCCTTTGGCAAAGAAGTCACGATCACGACTTCAGTGAATAAAGAGATGCTTGGTGGACTGGTCATTCGGATAGGCGACCGGGTCATCGACGGAAGCGCTCGACAACGACTCAACTCCCTGAGGGGCTCATTGGCCCGGGGAATAGCATAGAGGACTAGAATCCATCTTTCGGGGCTTTAGTCCTCTGGAGATGAACAGGCATAAAGCGGTCCCGTTTAGGCGGGATGGAGGTAGGGCATGGCCATACGTGGCGACGACATCGTATCCGTAATCAAGCAGCAGATTGAGGGCTTTGAGAGCCGAGTCTCCATGGTTGACGTGGGAACAGTGGTTGACGTGGGAGACGGCATCGCAAGGGTTCATGGTCTTGCAGGCTGTAAATCCACAGAACTTTTGGAGTTCCCAAACAACGTCTTTGGCATGGCGCTGAACTTGGAAGAGGACAGCGTAGGTTGCGTGATCCTGGGTGAAGGGAACAGCATCCATGAGGGAGACGAGGTCAAGACCACTGGCCGTATGGTGGAGGTACCCGTTGGCGAGTCTCTGGTGGGTCGAGTGATCGATCCTCTGGGCAGACCGCTGGACGGCAAAGGCCCCATCAACAGCAGCAAGTCCCTTCCTTTGGAACGGATTGCGCCTGACGTGACCAAAAGGAAATCAGTGGACACGCCGGTACAGACGGGTATCAAGGCCATCGACGCCATGATTCCCATCGGCCGAGGTCAGCGTGAGTTGATCATTGGTGACCGCTCCATCGGTAAGACGGCCATCTGTCTGGATACGATCATCAACCAGAAGGGCAAAGACCTTCTCTGCATCTATGTAGCTATCGGCCAGAAGGCCAGCAAGGTAGCACAGGTACTCGGCGTACTTGAAGAGCACGGAGCCATGGAGCACACGATCATTGTGGCCGCAAACGCTTCAGACTCGGCTGCACTTCAGTACCTGGCTCCGTTTGCAGGCTGCGCCATTGGTGAGGAGATCATGGAGTCCGGCAGGGACGCCCTCATCATCTACGATGACCTGACCAAACACGCCTGGGCATACCGGCAGATTTCATTGCTGCTTCGCCGCCCTCCCGGCCGTGAAGCGTATCCCGGAGACGTGTTCTACCTGCACAGTCGTCTGTTGGAGCGCGCAGCCAAGCTCAGAGATGAGGACGGCGGCGGTTCATTGACGGCTCTACCGATTATTGAGACCCAGGCTGGTGACGTATCGGCGTACATTCCCACAAACGTTATCTCCATCACTGACGGACAGATATACCTTGAAGCAGACATGTTCAACGCCGGTAACCGCCCTGCCGTGAACGCAGGACTATCGGTGTCTCGAGTCGGCGGTTCTGCACAGCGACGTGCAATGCGTAAGGTTGCAGGCCGAATCCGGCTAGACCTTGCCCAGTACCGTGAACTGGCATCATTCGCCCAGTTCGGTACCCAAGACCTGGACGCAGCCACTCGACAGCAGTTGGAGCGTGGTCAGCGGACCATTGAAATCTTGAAGCAGGGGCAGTTTGAGCCCCAGTCGTTGGAGCACCAGGTTGTGGTCTTCTTCGCCGTATCCAACGGGTACGTTGACCAGGTTCCCATCCCGGATGTACCCCGCTGGGAAAGCGAGTTTGTGAACTACATGGACACAGCCCACCCTGAGGTCGGCAAGAGCATCTCGGACACGAACGACCTGACGGATGAGACGACGGCGACATTGACTGCTGCCATCGAAGAGTTTCAGAAGGGATTCACAGCGCAATAACATGCCAAGCCTAAGACAAATACGACGTCGGATGCGCACCGTCCAGAACACGGGCAAAATCACTCGCGCCATGGAAATGGTTGCGTCAGTGAAGATGCGCCGTGCGCAGAGTGCTGTGCTGGCTGCCCGACCATACGCCGAGAAGATGTCTGAACTGCTCTCTAACCTGGCGGGCATGCCTCAGGACGACGCGGCGAATGCTTTGCTTCAGACCAGGCCCGTTGAGAACGTGACGCTGGTTCACATCACCCCGGACCGTGGCCTTTGCGGCGCGCTGCCGGGTTCATTGAACCGCCAGGCGGGGAACTTCATCCTTGAGGAACACTCCGATACACCGGTCAAGGTTGTGACAGTAGGACGTAAGGGCCGTGACTTCATGGTCAGGTATGAGCGAGATGTTCAGGCGGTCTTCGATGGTATTGGCGATAGGCCGGAGCTTGAAGAGATAGCCCCCATGGCCCGTTTGATCATGGACGCGTTCATAGCTGGTGAGACGGACGCGGTATACATCTCCTATGGTCACTTTGTGAACACGGTGGTCCAGACTCCGCGAATACAACAGATCCTGCCGGTAGTCCCTGCAGAGTTGACTGCTGACCAGGCTGTTGGATACATCTATGAACCGGACACCCAGGCGGTGCTTGAGGCGCTTCTGCCACGATATGTGGAGATGCAGCTGTATCACGCCGTACTGGAAGGAATTGCCAGTGAGCAGTCTGCGAGAATGGTGGCTATGCGAAACGCTACCGATAGTGCTGAGGAGCTGGTCAAGGACCTGAGACTTGAAGGTAACAAGGTTCGTCAGGAGTCTATTACGAACGAGCTCCTGGACATCATCGGAGGGGCACTGACCCTCTAACCCTAGTTTTTGAAACGAAAGCCAGTTGAGGTAGGTACATCATGGCATTGGGAACAGTTGGACACGTAGTACAGATCATCGGCACGGTGGTGGATGTGGAGTTCCCGGCTGACGGGCTTCCAGGCATTTACTCTGCGGTCAACGTCGACTTGGACGGACAGAACCTGGTCATGGAAGTTCAGCAGCACTTGGGGAACAACTGGGTGCGCTGCCTTGCCATGGGCGCGACAGAAGGATTGTCCCGAGGCGCAGAGGTTGTTGACCAGGGTGAACCTATCTCCGTCCCCGTAGGCAAAGGCGCCCTTGGACGGCTGTTCAACGTGCTGGGTGAACCCCTGGACGGTTTGGGTGTAGTGGCAGCCGAAGAGAAATGGCCCATACACCGTGACCCGCCCGCCTTTGAAGACCAGGAGACCAGCACACAGATGCTGGAGACCGGCATTAAGGTCATTGACCTGATTGCTCCCTTCGCTAGGGGCGGTAAGATTGGTGCGTATGGCGGTGCCGGCGTAGGCAAGACGGTCATCATTCTGGAACTCATCAATAACATCGCTAAAGTCCACCAAGGCTACTCGGTCTTCGCTGGTGTGGGAGAACGCTCCCGTGAAGGCAACGACCTCTGGAACGAAATGAAGGACTCTGGCGTGCTTGACAGCGCGGCCCTGGTATTCGGTCAGATGAACGAATCACCGGGTGTGCGTGCTCGCATCGCCCTGACCGGTCTGACGATGGCGGAGTACTTCCGCGACGTTGATGGCCAGGACGTGCTTCTCTTCATCGACAACATCTATCGATACATTCTGGCAGGCATGGAAGTATCCGCGCTGCTAGGACGTCTACCCTCCGCTGTGGGCTACCAGCCTACTCTGGCAACAGAGATGGGTGAGCTTGAAGAGCGGATCACCAGTACCAAGAAGGGTTCAATCACATCTGTGCAGGCCATCTATGTGCCCGCTGACGACTACACGGACCCCGGCATCGTGGCGACGTTCGGTCACCTGGACGCCATCATCTCCCTGGAGCGTTCCATCGCAGAGCAGGGCTTGTACCCGGCAGTGGATCCGCTAGCCTCTAACTCCCGTATCCTGGACCCCGCGGTCGTTGGTGAGGAGCACTATCGGGTAGCACGAGGCGTGCAGTCCGTGCTACAGCGCTATCGGGACCTGCAGGACATCATCGCCATTCTGGGCGTGGAAGAGCTGTCAGAAGAGGACAAGGTCATAGTAGGCCGAGCCCGAAGGCTGCAGCGGTTCCTGTCCCAGCCCATGAACGTGGCAGAGGTATTCACAGGACGTGAAGGCCGCTACGTAACCATCGCAGACACTGTGCGAGGGTTCGCTGAGATTCTGGAGGGCAAGCACGATGACATCCCTGAGCAGGCCTTCTACATGGTCGGCGCAATCGAAGAGGCCCGTGAAGCGGCCGAGAAGATGGGCTAAGGAACAGCTATGGCAACAATGCTCTTTGAAATGGTGACGGCTGAAAAGCTGCTTTTCTCCGATCAGGTGGAGTCCATTGTGGCTCCCGGTGAGGCAGGGGAATTGGGGATATTGCCGCACCATGCCCCATTGCTCTCCATCCTGAAATCAGGTGAGCTGCGGATAACGCAGGACGGCCAAGAGCAGTCCATCGCCCTGACCGGCGGGTTCATCGAAGTACTCGATAACAAAGTCACCGTGCTTGCAGACGCTGCAGAACGGGCCGAAGAGATTGAGTTGGAGAGGGCTGAGGAGGCCGTACAGCGTGCGGAGCAACGAATTGCGACCAGAGATGCAGATTTGGACCTAGAACGCGCGGTAGGGTCATTACGGAGGGCTCAGGTGAGGGTAAGCGTGGCCCGCCGACGTCATTCTCGGGGGAATCAACCTCCGACAGGGACTCCACAGGCCCCGTCAGCCTAAAAACCCACACTATCTTGCAAACAAAAGAGGCGCCCTACTGGGCGCCTCTTCTTTGTTCTATACAATGCCTCGTCGACAGCTAGCTGTTCGAGCCGTTCTCTCCAGAACGAAGGTAGTAGGTCATGGATTGAAGGGAGAGGACCGGGTCTATGTTCCGCACCTTTACTTCAGAGGGCACCATAGGGTTTACGGGTGCGTAGTTCAGGATTGCCCGGATGCCGCAGTCAGTAATCCGTTGAACCACATCACTGGCCTGGGCTGCAGGCACGGCAACGATGCCTATCTGGATGTTCTTCT
>CAUZTE010000103.1:0-5699 GCA_963582565.1 Dehalococcoidia bacterium
GTATGAAATCCCTCTAGGTGCCAGAGAGTTCACCATGGCGTACGACTCGTCGCTTGATACCCGTGGCGATAGCATATGTGCCCGCATGTTTGGCGATGCCAACTACGATCCTCCAATAAAGTCCGAGTAGACACAGAAATAGCCTAAGAAAAAGGGCACCCATCCGGGTGCCCTTTTACATTGCTTGTGAAAGAAGATTGCCCATCACAGATAATCTTTGTTCACCAGCCACTTGGCAACCTCAAACGGCCGAGGGATATGCAGCGCAGGCTTGTAGCTTGCCGACACCTCGTCCAGCGCCGCCATTTCAGACTCGCTCAGTTGGATGTCGGCGGCTTCCGCGTTCTGCCTGACTTGCTCCGGTGACTTCGCTCCAGGTATCGCGATGACATTGGGGTGGGCGATCACCCAGGCCAGGGCAATCTGGCTGACCATCGCGGTGTGTGTCTTTGCGATGCCTTCCATCACCTCAAGCACGCGCCGCACGTTCACGTAATTCCTGGTGCTGAACCCAGGAAGCTTTACCCGAGCCCCCGTGGGGTGCTGCTCCGTGTTGTACTTGCCGCTGAGTAGGCCCATTGCCATTGGGCTGTAGGCAATCATTACGTGACCATCGTCCAGCATAGGCTTCAGTGCAGGGAAAACCCTGGGCTTCAGTAGGCTGTAGTCCACCTGGTTTGTGATGACGGGAGCGCCAAGAGCCCGTTCAGCACGCGCCCAACGTGCTCGAGAGAAGTTGCTCACCCCCACCTGCTCCACCAGACCTTCGCGCTGTAGGCTCTCCATACCGGACATGGTGCGTGAAAGCGGCATGACGATGTTGGGAAAGTGGACCTGGTAGAGGTGTATAGAACTACGCTGGAGCCTCTGGAGTGACCGCGCCGCCGCCCTTTGTACGCTGGAAGCGGCCAGGTGCCACGGCGAGGCTTTAGAGGCTATAAGGAAATGGCCATCAGCAGGGGGAAGGTTGGCACCAAGCTGGAGTTCAGATTCGCCTTGACCGTATATCTCTGCGGTGTCTATCAGGTTGATGCCTGCATCTCTCGCAGCGTCCAGAAGGGCCGACACATTGTCGGGGCCGAACTCCGTACCCCAACCCCAGTAGCGCGTCCCAATCTGCCATGCTCCCAGGCCGATGACTGAGGCGTCCCTGCTGCCGAGTTTGATGTATCTCATAGGTGGATAAGACCTCAGTCTACGTTGAGTGCCTCTAGCTGCTTGTCCACGTTTTCCGCTTCTAGAGACAGGTTCTCCCACTCATCCATCAGTGTCTGTTCTTCGTTCTTAAGGCCCTGGTACTGCTCACCCGATGCTGCAAGTTGATCGCTGTCCTTGAACTTCTCAGGGCTGGCAAACTTCTTTTCCAGCTTGGAAATTTTCGTACTATAGGTCTCCAGCGAGGAGTTAATCTCATCAACCCGGGTAGTCAATCTCTTTGATTCCCGGGTAAGCTCCCGGCGCATCTCCTCAACATCGCTCCGCTTTTGCCCGGGTCGTGCCGGCGCAGAACCGTTTGATGCAGCATCCCCTCTTGGTACCACAATCGCCGGTGGGGGAGCCGCCCCGGATTCCTTGCGATATAGATAACTGTCGTAGTCTCCCGGGTAGAACACCGGGTGGCCGTTCTCCACTTCGATGATCTTTGTAGCCACCTGTCGGATGAGCGTGCGGTCGTGGGTGATGAAGCATATCGTGCCCGGGTACTCGCTCAGCGCATCGCCCAGGGTCTCCCGGGAGGCTATATCCAGATGGTTGGTTGGTTCGTCCATCAGCAGGAGGTTGCTCCGTTGCATCAGGATTTTGGCCAGGGCCACCCGGGCCTTTTCGCCACCGGACAACACCGATATGGGTTTGCGCACATCGTCACCGCTGAAGAGGAAGCCACCAAGGATGTGCCGAAGCCGCTGTTCAGACTCTCCCGGGGCAGCCTGATGCAGTTCATCCAGAAGTGTGTTGGCCGGGTTGAGGAGTTCCAACACGTGCTGAGCGTAATAGCCCGTGGTCACATTTGATCCCAGTTTGCGTTGACCCTCTTCAAAGGCAAGCACCCCGGCCAGTATCTTTAGCAATGTGGTCTTGCCAGCGCCGTTGGGGCCGACGAGAGCCACCCGGTCGCCGCGCTCCAAATCAAGATTCAGATCTGTGTACACGACATTATCGCCGTAGGACTTCCCTACGTTTCGGAGTGAAATCGTCTCAACCCCGCTTCGTGACGGTGCCGGGAACGCGTAGTGCACACGCTTCGTCGCTCGGGGCAGTTCGATGCGTTTCACCTTTGCAAGCTGCTTCAGCCGACTCTGCACCTGTGTGGCCTTCGTGGCCTTGGAGCGGAATCGCTCTACAAATTTCATTTGCCGGTTGTACTCACGGTCTTGCCGAGCAGCCGTTGATACCTTGATCTCAAGGTCGCGCTCGCGGGCTTCTAGGTAATCGTCGTAGTCACCATTCATGATGATCGCTTCGCCGGGCTCAAGGGCAAGGATGGACGTTGCCACAGTGTTCAGGAAAGCACGGTCATGGGAGGTGACCAGAACGGCACCACGGAAAGCGATCAGGTACTTCTCAAACCAAACGTTGGCGTCAAGATCAAGGTGGTTGGTCGGCTCGTCCAGGAGCAGCACATCCGGGGCTCGGAGGAGCAGCTTGGCCAACGATGCTCGCATGAGCCAACCACCGCTGAACTCGTTAAGCGCCCTGACGAAATCGGTATCCTTGAATCCCAACCCTGAGAGGACTGCCTCAGCCTCATGTTCCCGGTACACGCCACCAGCCGCCTCCAACGATGTTTCCAGGTCTCCCAGTTCCTCTAGCAGTTCATTCTGGATTGTCGCATCCGGTTCCACTGCTAGTTTTTCATAGGCTTCAGCAATAGTGGCCCTGAGGACAGTCACATCAGCGGGTTCTTCAAGAACCTCATCAAGCAACGTCATGTCAGAACCGGTAGGCAGTTCCTGGGTTAGATAGCCAATAGATATATCCCGCTTCCTGGTAACACTCCCAATGTCAGGGGCTGTCTCACCAGCCAGGATGTCCATGAACGTGGTTTTACCGGAACCGTTCGGCCCGATTAACGCGATACGTTGGCCATCCACGATGTTTATCGTGAGGCTATCAAACAGCGTTTTGTCCCCGTAGGCCTTCCCTACATTGACGGCACTAAGCATATTGACCCTTTTGTTGGATTAGGCGCCAGACACTGGTTTTGCAGCGGCTATGGGTTGCGGCGGCCTTGAAAGAGGGATTCCTGCACATCGAAATTCATCTTTATACTCTTAAGTCTATCACGCCAGCATAAGACTCCTCCAACGCCCACTAAACCTGTTGTGGAGAGCCCTTTCTAGCCAAGAAGAAGAAATTTCTATAGAATCCTACGAGAGATTTAATTACCCGGGTATTCTTCTGTAGCGACCCAGGACAGTTGAATCCATAAACTCGAGCGAGGGGTGTTCCATGATTGATCTTTTGTCTATCGCAAAAACTGAAGCCGCCGGCGGTGATCTGCTCGGCGAGCTAGCCGCGTTGTATGAAACCACTGATGTCAGGCCTTCCGGGTATCCCGATGCAGTGGTCTGGAAGGGCGGGAACCATGACGGGGTCATCAAACCTGTAGCCCACTCTCTGACAGACGCCTACGCACTACTGGGTACCGTTGCCGCTGCCGACATCCTTGGGCTACCGTTCTACGGCGTACCCATGTGGTCACAGTTCCGGCAGGATACCAAGCTAGAGTCCCTGAGCTGGTTCGGCAACATGCCCTGCACATCCATCAAGTGGTCAACGGCAGGCGATGCCTACGTCAACGACGACAAAGGCAACAAGGTTGTAGTGATGGGCAAGTCCGGCAACGCCCCCCTGCGAACCCAGGCTGGCGTGTACTGCAACGTACGCCCATACGGCCCCATCACGGTAGTTCGCGCGATGCCTTGCCTCCCATATTCGCAGGACAAGGGGAAATTTGAGGTGGATGCCACAGGTAACGTCCACACAGAAATGAACACTCCCGGGGTCCAGATGGCCTACGCCAACCGGCTCTTTCTGAAGCTGGTGAATGACACCGGTCATCTTGGCCGCGTTGCCATGAAGCCCACTCAGGCCATGGAGGACGGCATCAACGCCGGTCTGCACGCATGGTTGCTGAAAGGCACCAAGTTTGAGGTCGGCCGCAAGTACGCCGTGGATCCTTATGAAGAGCAGAAAGAGGCAATCGATAGGATCATCAGCCTCCTCCCCAGCGACTTCAAGGACGGCATGGAGAACTGGACCGGGCGTATTGAACAGCACATCGCCGATACGAACTACGGTCTGATGATCTGGGACTTGATTGAGAAGCGAGACTGCATCGTCCTGGCGACTGACCTGGACGGTGACCGCTTGACCGACCTGTTGGCAGACATCTCCGATCCGCTGCGCGCCTATGGCGGCAAGGTTGCCAAGCACCTTGGTCAGGACATCAAGACGGCAGACGTGTGGAAAGAGATGGGCTACACCACCGGCAACGGCCGCGACATGACCTCTGTCATGCACCGCATGGACGGCCCGCCTATCCATGAGCAGACCCTGGGCTCCGCAGACGCCATGCTTCTCCGTCTTCTGGACGGCGATGAGTGGGTTGGCGGCACCAAGCAGCCCTATGACCCACGCATCCACTTCGTCCTGATCCGCGATGCGTATTTGGACGCCAACCCCGGCAACACGGAACTTCGCGGCTGGTTGGACAACGCGCTGGATTCCTTCGACGAAGTGTACGCAGGCGAGCGTCCCGGGTTCCTTCAGGGATACAAAGCCCTCAAGGACACCATCACACCCTGGGGCGAATAAGCCCTAGCAGGCAAAGCAGCTAAAAGACAAGAGGCACCTGGGCTCGGGTGCCTCTTTTTGTTGGTTCTAGTCATCGCCGTTAGAGATCAAGCGTAGGCGTGGTATCCCTTACTTGCTGTCAGTTACTCCCCGCCAAACTCGATACGACCATAGCAATTGCAATAGTAGCAACGGATTGAACGGAGTATTCCGGTACCCTTGCACCGTGTGCACACAATCAACATTGTTTTTCCCCTCCGTCCATCAAGGTCCCAAAGGGCATGCGTGATACCCAGGAATCGTTGACCATCATTATTCGATATGCCGCGCCATAGCCGTAGTGGTGCTACACCTACATTATCTGGCTTACCGGGAATTCTATCGATGGCTATATCTCCGCTGTCTCACACATCACATCGTCCTAATCCGTGCTGCCAAACAGGCAAACGGTTCGATAGTGTGCTGGTAAGATAGGATGGACTCCAATAGGCGATTCGTTCCAAGAAGCCTGAACTTGGGGGCATTCGACTGCAAAATATAGGGAGAATTATTCATGGCGGGTGAGAAACAGACCATAGAGATTGACCTGAACCCTGACCAGATTGCCTTCATAGGCGTTATGAAGGATGCCTACAACATAGAATCTGAAAGCAAAGTCATGCGTATCATCATGGACTACTTGCAGTCAACCAAAGATATCCATGACACCGTGTTCAAACAGTGGCGTTGCCTGCGGTGTGACTAGGGCAGTAGAAGAAGTAGAAAAAGTTTGAGTGTGGTGCCGAGGAAGGGTTTCGAACCCATACTCCCTTGCGGGAAGCGGATTTTAAGTCCGCCGCGTCTGCCATTCCGCCACCTCGGCATGTTCCAAGTAAACAAAAACATTCTAGCGTGGGCGTAGG
>CAUZTE010000104.1:0-5664 GCA_963582565.1 Dehalococcoidia bacterium
AATGCCTTCGCCCCCATGTATCCGCCCACAAATGAGCCAATCGAGCCGGAAATGACGTGGACAAGGGGTATTAGCCAGGCAACAAG
This sequence comes from Dehalococcoidia bacterium, assembly GCA_963582565.1. Taxonomy (GTDB): domain Bacteria; phylum Chloroflexota; class Dehalococcoidia; order Lucifugimonadales; family UBA1127; genus UBA1127. Next base: position 87 of record CAUZTE010000104.1, read on the forward strand.
GGATATCACAATTCCTACAGCGGCGCCTTTAAGCACAGGTCTCCTCCAGTAATCGTTCTGGGTTGTTATACGTATTAAGACTACCCGGCGGGCTGCAACTTCGCCAGGGATTGGAGCAACCGTTTGACGCCGCCATCCACAAAGGCCACAGACACTTCGTAGTCGCCGCTAACGGTGGTACAGCTTACCACGATGCCATCGCCGAACTTGCCATGCTGCACTTTGTCTCCCGCCTTGAACGGTGGTGATTGAGGGGTGGCATCTTTATCGTTGGAGGTTTCGAGGCCGTTCATTCCGCCAGATCGCATGCCCCCAACGGTTGCTTTGGGTTTGGAATCGTCGATGGGAGACGCAATCAAGTCTCTTGGGATATCGTTCAAGAATCGGGATGGTATGCCGGGGAGGGTGGTTCCATTTACGCGACGCTTAAACGCTCTGGTCAGATACAGATGCTCTTTGGCGCGAGTCATGCCCACGTAGCACAGGCGGCGCTCCTCTTCCATGCTTGCGGGGTCATCAAAGGAACGCATGTGAGGCAGCATCCCTTCCTCCATGCCTACCATGAACACCGTTGGGAATTCCAACCCCTTGGCCTGGTGGAGTGTGATCAACGTCAGCCCATCGCCGCCATCGTCTGCATTATCGACATCGGACACAAGTGCCACCTGCTCAAGAAAGGCGTTCAGGCCATCCTCCGGCGGCACATCGGCGAAGTCAGCCGCCACGGTGCGCAGCTCCTTCACGTTGTCCCAGCGGTCTTCACCCTCTTCGATGTCGTCAAGCAGGTATAAGCGGTAACGCGTGCGGTCAAGCACCAGATCAAGGAACTCAGCTACGGGCATGGTCTGAGAAGCTTCTTGCAGCTCCTTCATGAGGAGGCCCAGTTTTTCTAACGCTACTTGGCCTGCCTTGGGGATGGCGGTTTCCGTGGATGGATCCTCCGCCAGTATCTCCATGGCCTTCCTCATGGGCACATCAAGGGTTCTCGCCCAGCGTGTAAGCTCATCAACGGACTTCTGACCGATGCCTCGCGGCGGGACGTTCACCACCCGCTCCATGTTCACATTGTCAGCGGGATTGTTCAGCACTCGTAGGTAGGCAATGACGTCCTTGATCTCTTTACGCTGGTAGAACTTCAATGCGCCAACCAGGCGGTAGGGGATGCCATAGCGGATGCAGGCCTCTTCCAGTGCCCTGGACTGGGCGTTGACGCGATATGCCACAGCGACATCGCCGTACTTTGCCTCGCCCTTCTTGCGAAGTCGGTCGACTTCCTGCACCACCCAGACTGCCTCTTCTTCCTCATCGTAGGCCTCATGAACCCATACGGGAGTGCCTTTGGACATCGTGGGAACAAGATCCTTCTTCACCCGTTTCTCGTTGCCGCTGATGACTTTCGATGCTGCAGCCAGGATGTTACCGGTTGACCGGTAGTTCTCTTCCAGCAGCACGGTTTGCGCATCCGGGAAATCCGTCTGGAAGTTCAAGATATTCCTGATATCGGCGTGACGCCACCCGTAGATCGACTGGTCCGGGTCTCCCACCACGGCGAAGTTTCGCCACTGTCCCGCAAGCTGTTTCGCCAGCGTGTACTGGGCGATGTTGGTGTCCTGGAACTCGTCGACCATCAGGTGCAGATACCGTTCCTGGTATCGCTCTAAGACCTCTGGATGGTCACGGAACAGGTGGGTCGTGCGCATGAGCAGGTCGTCAAAATCAACGGCCTGGTTGGTGTGTAGAAACCCCTGGTACTCCTCATAGACGCGCAATACTACTTCTTCGAAGTATGAACCCACCTTGACCCGGAACCCTTCGACGCTCTGAAGCTGGGCCTTTGCGCCTGAGATGGCGCTCAGGACGGCGCTAGGAGAGAACTTCTTTGGTTCAATGTTGGCTCGTTGAAATGCGCTTTTCAAAACGCGGAGCTGGTCGTCGCGGTCATAGATGGTGAAGCCTTTATCCAGGCCGATCGCTTCGCCGTCGATGCGGAGGATGCGTGAGCAGAGGGCGTGGAAAGTTCCAGCGGTCACCTGCTCTGCAACTGGGCCGCCGAGCAATCGACCGAGTCGGTCACGCAACTCCTTGGCAGCTTTGTTGGTGAAAGTGACCACGCATATGCGACGTGGCGACACACCGCACGTCCGTACAAGATACGCTACGCGCTGCACAATGACGCGCGTCTTGCCGCTGCCAGGCCCGGCGATGATGAGCAAGGGGCCTTCAACGTGTTCCACAGCTTGCTTTTGGGCGGGGTTGAGGCCGTCCAGGAGGTTGGTTGTCATACCTTTCAGTATACCTTCCGTAGGGTCTGCTCTGCATCTGTTTCATTGATGGATTGGGCTGGGTTTAGCTTAGTGACGTCACACATTACAAGCTTCAAAGGCTGACTATGGTATTATGTCCAGCAAGGATATATCTGGATGGTAGCTGAATGATCGAAGACCTGCCCGACATTACTATTGGCTCCGTAACGCTGGGTACGGAGTTCTGGGAAGTCATCTTTGGCATAGGGACGTTCCTGCTGTTCATGGTCATCGCATGGATCGCCCACTTCATGCTGAACCGCGTTGCCCGGAACTTGACCCGCAAATGGCAGAACGAGCTAGGCGAGAAGCTTGTTCACGCAACGTTCCGCCCCATTGTCTATCTCATTTTGGTGCAGGGCGTTTTCCTGGCGACAACGTATATAAGCGTGTTGGACGATTGGGCTGACAAGATCGCCACGGGATGGAGAGTCCTGGTCATCATCCTGGTCGCTGTGGCCGGGTCCCAGAGTGTCAGTGAGTTCCTCGTCTGGTACGCACGCTACCGTGCGCCACGAGGGCGTGCGGCCATAGGTCGTAAGTTGGTGTCACCTCTCAGGAGGTTCAGCGTCCTGGGTATCTACCTGCTGGCATCCCTGCTGGTTTTGGATCAACTGGACATCTCCATCAGCCCCCTCATCGCAGGTCTGGGCATCGGTGGTATCGCCGTGGCCCTCGCGTTGCAGCCCACGCTATCCAACTTCTTCGCGGGCACCTATCTCGTGGGAGACACCGTCATCATGCCCGGCGACTTCATCGAACTGGAGAACGGGATGCGGGGCTACGTCGTCGAGATCGGTTGGCGCAGCACCAGACTGCGGACGCCCTTCAATAACCTGGTCGTCATTCCCAACTCTCGACTTGCGGACAGCATCCTGACTAACTACTACGGCCCATCTATGGAGATTGGGGTCATGGTGGAGGCGGGAGTCAGCTACAGCAGCGACCTGGTGCACGTGGAGCGAGTGGCTAAGGAGGTGGCTCAGCAGGTCATCGACGATATTCCTGAAGCCGACAAGAAAAACCCTCCATGGTTCGGCTACGAGAAGTTCGGCGAATCAAACATCGATTTTTGGATATGGGTGCAGGCAACGGACAGGCTGAGCTCCTTTGGTATGAAGACCGAGATAATGAAGCGGCTGCACAGTCGGTTCAAGCTAGAAGGCATTGAGATCAACTACCCCATGCGGCACATCATCCTGCCGGAGGGCGAAAACCCCTCTACGTTCCCACCCATTGTTACTGGGAGCCAGGAAACCGATGGTGAATCGGCCCCTTAGGGAATCTGCACCTCGTAGACGATGCTCTCCCATAGCGTCCGAGGCAGTTTCTCCAATGCCTCGTGGCCGGGCTCACGGATGTCCAACACCCGTGCCCGCAAAACGTTCTCAAAGGTCTTCAAGTACGTACAGCGGCCTCGGAAACCCACCAAGGTCGAAGCCTCGCCACCCAGGAAGAAGTGGTCGAGCTTCCTCTCGTAGGGTTCAAAGTGCTCCCTCAACACCGTACAGACCTTCTTGTACAACTCGTCGGCCTGTTTCTCACGGATACGCCGGAAACGGTTGGAGGACGAGCCGCCTTTTTTGTGCCGACCCTTCACGAAGCGTCGGTCGGTCTTGGAATCCAGTAGCTTATCCCCCTGGTACACGCCGACGCCGAAGCGACCAAGCCGCACCATGCACACACCGATCATTGGCTCGGTCTGTAGGAGTTCCAGAAGTGGAGCCGCGTCAACGCCCGCAGCCAGGCGTTTGCCCGCAACAGGCAAAGGCGGCAGCACAATACGCAAAATCTGCTTATCCCAGAACAACCCCGCGCCCACATCTCCTGTGTTGACGGCGACAAGCGCAGCATCGAAGGCAGGGCTGACCGGAAGGTCTGGAATCACTTCGGTGAAGCTCTTCAACGTCGTTCCCGGCTTAAGGTACGCAGTCTGCACGGGTGATGTTGATGCTTGGATTTCCTCCAGATATCGCCCCAACCCGGCACGAGACATGGTACGGCGTTCCGCGGTGATCTCAGCGTTGGTGTTTGTCATACTTGCCCTACTGTACCCCATGACTGCCTGAGAGGGGAGGCTGCAAATTCCGAGTGTTGTGCGATACACTATGAACACCCAAGCACTACCACGGAGGACGCACTATGGCAAAGTTCAAAGTAGCAATTCAAAAGCCGGCTGCCATCACACCGCTTACACCTGGCGTCTATGACCTTGAGATGGAAGCCCTTGGCCCCATTGATGCAGAAATCGTTGAGATTCCAGCAAAAACGGACGCGGAGTTCATTGCTGGAGCCAAAGACGCAGATGCCATCTTCGCTAGAGGTCGCCCCATGACCAAGGAAATTATAGACGCCCTCGAGAATTGTAAGGTCATCTCCCTTGGCAGCGTTGGCGCAGACTCGGTGGACATCGCCGCGGCTACTGCGCGAGGCATTCCCGTCACCAACGTGCCGGACACCTTCATTGAAGAGGTGGCCGACCACACGATGATGATGATCCTTGCCTCATTCCGCCGCTTGCTGACGATGGACAAATTGGTTCGTGAATCGCGATGGCGTGAGGGTCGCCCAATGCTGTCCGAGTTCCCGCGACTCATGGGTCAGACGATAGGCTTTATCGGCTTCGGCCACGTGGCGAGAGCGACTGCGCTTCGGGCGGCACCCTTTGGAGTACGGATGATGGCTTACGACCCCTACATTGAGGAGCTGGCCATCAGTGAGTACGGTGTGGAGCCCATGGACCTCATGAGCCTGCTCCAGCGCTCAGACATCGTGTCCATGCACGCGCCATCAACGCCGGAAGCCAACCACATGCTCACGCACGAGCATTTCCGCGCCATGAAGCCAGCGGCACTCTTCATCAACAACGGTCGTGGTGCCACTGTCGATGAGAAGGCGCTGATTCAAGCGTTACAGGAAGAGTGGATCGCCGGTGCGGCTTTGGATGTGCTTGAGCAGGAGCCGCCCGACCCCGAAAACCCGTTGCTCCACATGGACAACGTCACCTTGACGCCACACGTTGCGTCCGCATCCTCACGGATGGGCCCGGAATCGCGTCGACGGGTCGGGTTTGAGATTGCCCTGGTGCTGACGGGCCGCTGGCCCAAGTCATGCGTGAACCCCTCCGTGCTGGAAAAGACCGACCTCCGTCGCTGGCAGCCCTACTCCATGGAGCGAGGTCCTGGCTCTTAACCAGGGCAAACCCTGAACCCATAGTACCTACCGGTTGAACTAACAACCTGATTTTCAAGTAGTAAGAGAGTGTGCATTTAGAT
>CAUZTE010000105.1:0-5623 GCA_963582565.1 Dehalococcoidia bacterium
TGAGGATTCCTGACTGAACTGATCTAGAGCCAAAGCAGTGTAGGCTTTAATGTTCTGCGTTGACGGCAGAATATCGATACCCACAACGAACGCTACTTCGCCCTGCGGGTTAGTGATAGCAATCATCTGTTCATCACTCTCATCCAGCGTCCAATCTGAAGGATAGTTGAATGAGAAATTAAACACGTCACTGGTAAATTCCCTGGTCAAAACAGGCGCAGGGATTGAACTTGTGGAAGTTGCTGATTCTGGAGTTGCTGTAGCGGTGGCAGAGGGGCGAGCCACAAAGGTTGCCATAGGGCTTGGAGCTACTGCTACCGTGGCGGTTGGGAGAGGAGTAGACGGGATGGAGGAAATCGCGCTCGCGGGCGTGGGCGATGCCAGCGGAGCACTCGTTGGCACAATCATGGAATCGTCTTCAGTCCCGCCCGTGCATGCTGCAATAATCGCCAACACCACGATACTTATAGACAGTACTTTCATCTGCCGTCCCACGTTCCACTCCTTACCGTCGCACCATGTGTACGCTAGGAACAGCCTAGCAGATTGGCGAGCGCTTACGCCATTTCGTAAGGTGCATGAGTCCATCTTGCGATGCAAAAGGGCGCTGAGAACTGGGGAGTTACCTTGAGGGCCTAAACCCTGGTACCACGAAGCGCTCGAAACTTGAAAGCCATGAATATAACCATTGACGATGCTATTGTCCCGCCAACGAAAAATGCCACGGGGCTTCCATATTGCCAGGCTATATAGCCTGCAAAAAGCGACCCAAGAGGAGTCAGAGCGTGGTCCAGGAAAAAGAGGCTCAACACCCTACCTCTGAACTCGGGAGGAGTGTTGAGTTGTATCAGTGTGTTGTTGGTAGCCATATACATCATGTGGGCCGCACCGCTAAGGAACAACACAAACATGGATAACGGCCCCCAACTGGTGAACGCCAATGCTACAAGGGTGATACCACTGGCAATTGCAGCTCCAACGAGCAATTTCCCTTTGTGCGGAAAGTTCTGGAGCGATGCCAGCACGAACGTACCCAGCATGGCCCCAGCGGCATACATTCCCATAAGGAGCCCAAAACCTTCCGGCCCGTTGCCCAGCACCTCGTCGTTGAACACGGGTAGCAAGGCATTGATGAAGGGCATGACAAACAACGCCGGAACCATTCCCAGCAGGATAAGAGCCAGAGTGACCTCCTGACTGCGGACGTAGTTGACCCCACCTTTGAAGTTCTCAAGCAGGGATTCCTTCTTGCTCTCAAGGTAATCACGCTTGGGAACGTGTATCTGAAGTATCAGCGCAGCCATGAATATGTAGGCGATACCCTGAATCATGAAGTTTGTGGAGGGGCCGGTGAACGCGATGAGCCACCCACCAAGGACCACCCCGATGATTCGGAAAAGCTGGAACGCCGCCGAGTTCAGCGCAACAGCGTTCATCAGGTCTTCCCTGGGTACGGTATCAGGGACAAGGGATTGTCTGACCGGGTTGTTCATAGTCCAACCCGCACCGCTGATAAAGGTGAAGACGAAGAGGTGCCATACCTGAAGATGGCCGGAAGATACAAGGAACGCAAAACCTAATGCCAATACGCCCAGGACCACTTGAATCACGAGGATAAGCTGACGCCTGTCCATCCTATCGGACAACACGCCACCCAAAGGGCTTGTTATCAACGAAGGCAATCCTCTAGAAGCGGTAACAGCACCTACGATGAGCGCTGAGTCCGTCATGTCCCATGCCAGCCAACTCAGCGTGATCTGCTGTATCCAGTTGCCGCCACTGGCCATGAAGGTACTGGCGAAGAGGTATCGGTAGTTGCGATGCCTGAGGGATGAAAAGGTACTCAGTCGGAATTTAGAAGAGGGTTCAGACTTAGTTGCCGTAGAAGAATCTGTTAGGGGTTCATCAATCACGCTGGGTCATTGCCTTTCATCTACGGCCCAAAACGTAGTAACAGTTGGGGCGCTTTTGGAGTATACACCCTGCTTTCCATCGATTTTGGCCAATATGATCATTCTCCATTGAAATCATTGGGCACAAACACCAACAGCACCTGACAGTAACCACCCAATTTCTTTGTCAAGAGTTGCAATATCCGTCGCCCTCTGGCACTATTTCCTCATGAAGATCGGAGCATTCGAGTTTCAGGAACCGATTCCCGCCTTCGAAGAGGCTCACGTTATAGCTATGCTTTACCCATGGTTGGACGCGGGTAGTGTAGGTACGCTGACGCTGCGCCGACTTGAGCGCTACTTTGGTTCGCAAGAGCTAGGCCGACTTGAGAAGCCCGGCAATTTCTTCGATTTCACCCGGTATCGCCCCACTACCCGGTTCCGTAATGGACAACGGGTGCAGCGCGTATCGAACACCCGCGTAAGTCAGTTGGAGGGCCGCAACAATCCTCCGCTTATAGTCATGCAGGTGCGTGAGCCCCACGCTAACGCTGAGGACTACATCGAATCTCTCATCGAGGTCCTCAAGACCCTGAATGTGACGCGTTACACCCGCATTGGCGCAATGTACGACGCCACGCCACACACACGTCCGCTGCAAGTCACCGGCACGCTCAACGGCGAACCGATGACCGGACTCCGTGGGTTGGTATCTCGCCGTCGGAGCAAATACGAAGGCCCGACTTCCATCATGAACACCATGTCCCAAGAGTTGACCAAGTACGGCATTGAAGATGTGTCCCTCATGGTGCGCCTGCCTCAGTACGCCCAGCTTGAGCGTGACTATGCCGGTACCGCTCGACTTCTTGAGATTCTATCTACCATCTACGACCTCCCTGCCGATTTGCCAGATACAGAAGCTGGCAAGAAGCAGTACGAGGAACTGGATTCAGAGATTACTGGGAACCCTGCCGCTCAGGAACTGGTGAAGCGGTTGGAGTCCTACTACGATTCACGCCATTCCGGTTCCGGCGGTGAAGAGAACGATAAGACCGAGGAAGAGCCGGAGGAATCCAATCTTCCTGCGGATATCCAGACGTTCCTTTCAGACATGAGCCAACGACTGGACAACCCCAACTAAGCTGCCTTTGCTATCCTCTTCGTTTTCCTTCACATTCATTTCGCTCCTATTATTGGCTCCATAAGAATTGACGCCACTGTTTCTCCGTCCTAAACTGCCATTAAGTTTTCTATATATGAATAGGGGAGGCAATCATGCTTTCAGTCGCTGATAACGAATTGATGACCAGAGTAGGCCCCGGAACGCCTGTAGGTGAGCTGATGCGCCAGTACTGGCTCCCCGCGCTCATGTCTATAGAACTCCCTGGCCCGGATTCCGACCCTGTTCGAGTCCGACTGCTTTGCGAGGATTTGATTGCCTTCCGCGACACCGATGGCAACGTTGGCCTAGTTGATAACAACTGCCCACACCGTCGGGCCAGCCTATTCTTCGGTCGAAACGAAGACTGCGGCCTGCGCTGTGTGTACCACGGGTGGAAGTTTGACGTGAACGGCGACTGCGTGGATATGCCGTCCGAGCCGGCAGAGAGCAACTTCAAGGACAAGGTGAAGATTAAGGCGTACGCGTGCCAGGAGCGCAACGGCATCATATGGACATACATGGGCACCCGCACAGAGCTTCCGCCTCTGCCCGATATTGAGCCCAACATGCTTGATGAAGATGCGGAACAATCCGTGTGGACAGCCATGCGTGACTGCAACTGGGTTCAAGCCCTTGAGGGTGATATAGACACGTCCCATCTGGGGTTCCTTCACCTGGGAAGCCTGGATGCAGAGAATATGACACCGGGCTCCTTCGATTACTACACGGTCAGAGAGCGCTCACCGTTGGGATTCGATGTTGAGGAGACCGACTACGGCACATCCTACGGCGCATGGCGCACTACGGACGGCGACGAGATCTATTGGCGGATCGCCCACTTCCTGTTCCCGTTCTACACCATGATTCCCACCAGCATTCTTGGAGTGCAGGTGCTCGTTCGAGCATGGGTGCCCATTGACGATACCCACACCATGTTCTGGAACATCTGCGGAGCTAACCCTTTCCGAGGCGGCATCGGCACCGGCAAAAAGGGTCAACAGGCAGGCGGCGCAGCAACGGATGTCGATTATATTCCCAACACCAGTGATTTCCTGGGGCGATGGCGTCTGGAAGCCAACGTAGAAAACGACTATAAGATTGACCGCGAGGCCCAGAAGAGCAACAAGATATATACGGGCATCTCCGGTATCCACCTCCAGGACCAGGTGATAACAGAGAGCATGGGCGCCGTCACTGACCGTGTCCGTGAGCACCTGGGTGCCAGCGATTCCATGGTGATCAAGACCCGTCGCAGCATAATCAACGCTGCCAGAAGCTTGCAGGAAGGTGTTACGCACCCCACTGTAGACCACCCGGAATTGTACCGAGAGCGGTCCGGTGGCACGTTGCTTCCCAAGGGGAAGAGTTGGTTTGAAAGCACTGCAGAACTACGGAAAGCCTTTGTTGATCGCCCCGAACTAGCAGGCACTGACAAGGGTAAGAAGGGCTAGCCCTTCACCCTCATTCCTGCCGGTTTTTGAAAGTTATTTCCTACCGGATATGCAAAAGAGGGTCTCCTTAGGGAGGCCCTCTTTCTATTTGTTTCACATTATTGAGGATATTGTTCTACCAAAGAATTGACGGCATATCCGTGCCAGGAGCGAAATGGGGTCATCTGGACCTACATGGGCCCTCGCACAGAGTTGCCGCCCCTACCGGACATTGAGCCGAACATGATGCTGGAAGGTTCCGAGTGGTCGGTATCCACCGTGTTGCGCGATTGCAACTGGGTGCAGGCGCTAGAGGGCGATATCGATACATCGCACCTTGGCTTCCTGCACTTCGGTAGCGTCAACTCAGAGGATCTCACCCCCGGCGCATTTGACTACCTCACGGTCAATCCGCGGGCTACGATGTGGTTGATACGGACTACGGCACCTCGTACGGCGCTTGGCGGCCCACAACATCTACTGGCGCGTTGCGCATTTCCTGGCTCCGTTCTATTCCATGATCCCCACCAACGTGCTAGGTGTGCAGATCCTCGTACGTGCGTGGGTGCCAGTGGACGACACACACAGCATGTTCTGGAACTTCTCCGGGCCCAACCCCTTCCGCAGTGTCACAGGCACCAAAAAAGGCAAGGCACCGGGTGGAGCTACTGTGAACAACGACTTCATCCCCAATTCGTCTGACTTCCTTGGTCGATGGCGACTTGCCGCCAATGAGGGCAACGACTACCAAATCGACAGGGAAGCACAGAAGAACAACAAGATTTACACAGGCATCACAGGCATCCACCTGCAGGACCAGGCAGTCACAGAGAGTATGGGAAAGATCAGTGACCGCACTCGAGAGCACCTGGGAGCAAGTGATTCCATGGTCATCAAGACACGCCAGAGTATCATGCGGGCTGCGCGTAACTTGCAGGAAGGCATCATCCCACCAACGGTTGATCGCCCGGAGCTGTACCAGGAGCGGTCAGGAGGCGTCATCCTTCCCAAGGACGCCAAGTGGTACGAGGCCACCAAGGAGCTAAGGAAGGCCTTTGTTGACCGGCCAGAGTTGGTGGGTACTGATAAGGGCAAGAAGGCCTAACCCCTACCCTATAGAGTAAAAGAAGAGGGCCTCC
>CAUZTE010000106.1:0-5615 GCA_963582565.1 Dehalococcoidia bacterium
GGTAACGCCGAAGAATGCAGCGCCCCAACCGATTGTGATGAACAGCGCCGCCAGCCCGGTTAGTACCAATGCCTCAATGGAGAGGATCTCTTGGCCTTTGGATAGTCGTTGATAGAGGAAGGGGCCACCCAAGAGCCCCGCAATGATAGCCAACTTTGTCGCATTGAGCATATTGGCACCCGTGATGATGCTAACAGCAAGGTCAGGATTATCCAGTTGCACAGCAGTGATGGTAGTGACCAGCTCAGGTAGCGATGTTGCTCCGGCAATAAGAATCAATCCCACCCAGAGGTGACCCATCCCGGTGTTTGAAGAGATGGCGTCCCCGGCTTTGCCAAGCGCTATCGCTGCAAACACAACGACAACGGACGATCCGGCGAAGATTGCAATGTAGGCAGAGAGGCTGAGTTCCACGCTAACGTCCCTTTGACAGCATTAAAGGGCGGTTTGTCCCGCCCTCTTGTCAGTGTACCTGATTCAGCATTGGTCTGACACCGTGCTGAACACCGTTGGGCGTTAGGCGGAATACTTGACCCGTATGAGGCGCTGGCGATAATGGAAGGCAACGCAATTGCTGTTGAGGAGCACCATGCTCACCAAAGAAGAAAATGACCTCTTAACCCAGACCGATGCAGGCACGCCGGGAGGAATACTCCTCCGTAGCTTCTGGCAGCCGGCTGCCCTCTCTGAGGAGCTGGCACACGATGGCGCGCCAATCAAGGTACGGATATTCGGCGAAGACCTGGTGTTGTTTCGCGATGATGCGGGGAACCCCGGGTTGCTCGGCCTCCACTGTCCACATCGTGCGGCAGACCTGAGCTACGGGCAGTGCGAGGACGGTGGTCTGCGCTGCCTGTACCACGGATGGTTGTTTGATGCGGCTGGGAACTGCACCGAGCAGCCCGGCGAACCCACCGACAGCGACTTCAAAAACAAAGTGAAGCAAACCGCCTACCCGTGCAAGGAGCAGGCAGGACTCATCTTCACCTACATGGGCCAGGGCGAACCGCCCCTGCTCCCCGCATACCCCGTACTGCAGGCTGGCGATGGGCAATGGTTCGTCACCAAGTTCTTCCAGGAGTGCAACTACCTGCAGGGCAACGAGGGGAACCTGGATCCGGAGCACCTCTCGTTCCTTCACAGGGCGTTCATCAATGACCCCAGGGCCAACGCAGACGTCGTATTGGGCGGTGAAGCATCGTTCGACATTCTGCTGGGCAAGGATAAAGCACCAGTCATCGAGATTGAGGAGACGAACTACGGCCTCCGCATCTTTACCACACGGAACGCAGAAGAGGGCGAGACCTTCCTGCGCCTGACCAACTACGTGTTCCCCAACATGAACGCATTCCCGGGTGGTGTTGGCGGTACCCCTGCCGACCAGGGCCACGGCATGCATTGGCACGTGCCCATCGACGATACCCACCACTGGAAGTATCAGCTCACCACGGTGTGGACGGGCTCACTAGACAAAACGAAGCTGAACGCAGGAAACGTGGACGATCTGAAGGCCGATTACCACCTCATTCGCAACACGGAGAACCGATTCCTCCAAGATAGAGGCGAGATGAAGGACACCACCTTTGCGGGCATGGGTTTCAACATCCAGGTCCACGACGTGTGGGCCACCGCTGGTGAAGGTCCTATCCAGGACAGGACAACAGAGCACCTTGGCTACACAGACAAGGTCATCACTGCTGCTCGGCGGCAGCTTCTGGACGCTGTGCGTACTGTCCAGGAGGGCGGCGAGCCAAAGTACGTGGTCAGAGACGCCGGCTCCAACAGCTTCGGACATATGGTGTCGTTCAACGAGGTCGGCCCCAAGTCGACAGACTGGCATAGCCTCTGGCAGGAACGCATACCGAAATAGGCTCACATACCAACCAAAAGGGAGAATACCATGCTTTCTCGTGAAGAGAACGACCTGATAACCCAGACCGGCCCCGGAACACCTGGTGGCGACCTGTTCAGAAGATACTGGCAGCCTGTCGGGCTCTCTGAGGAGATACCCGCCGGTGGCTCGCCAGTAAGCGTCAAATTCCTTGGCGAAGAGCTGGCCCTGTTTCGCAATGATAGCGGGAAGCCTGGACTACTGGGCCTTCATTGTGCACATCGTGCCGCAGACCTGAGCTACGGTCGATGCGAGGATGGTGGCCTACGTTGCCTCTACCACGGCTGGCTGTACGACATCGCCGGGAACTGCATCGAGCAGCCCGGTGAGCCAGAGGGCCGCGACTTCAAGGACAAGGTGAAGCAGAAAGCATATCCGTGCGTGGAAAGAATCGGCATCGTCTTTGCCTACATGGGGCCGGGCGAACCGCCGCTCATGCCCGAATACGACTTCCTGAACGTCCCTGAATCACACGTTTATGTCACCAAGTACTTCAACGAGAGCAACTATTTGCAGGCAAACGAGGGCAACATCGATCCGCAGCACCTATCCTACTTGCACAAATTCGTGAAGGACGATCCCGATCGCCCGGTGGTTGCGGGTACGAAGACTAGTAGCAATTCCTTCTTCGGGCAGGATGTAGCGCCACAGATTGAGATTGAGGACACGGACTACGGCCTACGCATCTTCTCCGTACGCACACCCTCGGAGGAGGAGAAGTACGTGCGCATCACCAATTTCATCTTCCCCAACGCGTCGCTCTTTGGTGGTGTCCACTACCACGTGCCAATAGACGACACGCACCACTGGAAGTTCCGCATAACCTTTGATGTGGCCAAGCCCGTGGACAAAGAGCGGATGCAAGCTGAGGATGCCAAGGAAATCGGTCCCGATTACCGGCATCGCAGGACTGAAGCGAACCGATTCATGCAGGACCGGGATGAGATGAAGTCCCGCAGCTTCATTGGCATGGGCCCCAACTTCCAGGTGCACGACCTTTGGGCCACGAACAGCGAAGGTCCCATCCAAGACCGTACGACGGAGCATTTGGGGTACACGGATAAGGCAATCACAGCGGCGCGGCGGCAGCTCCTGGCGGCAATCCGCGACATGCAGGAAGGCAATGAGCCGCCTTACATCCTCCGTGACCCCGACGAGAACCACTTCCAACACCTGCTGGCGATCAACGAGGTGGTACCGAGCTCTGTCGATTGGAAGAACCTGTGGAAAGAGCGGATGACGTCCTGACACTAGGTTGAAGAAACAAAAAGAGGGCCGTGGAAGATAACCTCCACGGCCCTCTTTGCTTTCCGGAAATTTTTATTCGCTATTCAACAAGCCGTTCAGGAGCTTGAGCTCGTCTCGCAACAACCTCGGCAGGAGAAACTCTGTCCGGGCACGCTCCCTGCCGGCCGCGCCAAAGGCTACACGCTCTTGTTCATGGGTGAGCAGGTAGTCCACCTTCTCGGCGCACTCTTCAATGCTGTCCACCAGATACCCGTCAACGTCGTTTTCCACCTGGAGCCGCAAGCCCCTCACGTTGCCAGCTACTACCGGTGTGCTCTTCCACAGGGCTTCTGTAGCGGTTAGGCCAAAACCCTCTCACAAGGACTTCTGAAGGATGACCTTGCTCTGAGCCTGGAATGGCCCTACCAGGTCGGTCAGTCCCGTAATGATATGAAGGTCAGGCACACCGCCTGCGGCCTCCAATACACGCTGGTACATGACCTGGCCCTCAGGATCGTCATCGGCGAAGTTGCCAAGCATGACCAGTTGCAGGTCGAGGTGGTTCCGCTTGAGGAGCTTGAAGCATTCTATGACGCCCAGCGGGTCCTTCCATGGATCGAAACGCGATACCTGCGAAATGAATGGCCGCTCGGGGTCAAGACCGAACCGGGCGACGACTGCCATCGCATCGTCTTTCGACATCTGCTTGTTCTTGGCGATGAACGGATCGATAGCTGGAGGGATGATGGATATCGGTAGGTGCTCTATCCGTGGCCCAACGAAGTCCGGCAGGCTAAATACAGCAGCGTCGTACTCATAGATGAGGCCGCTGAGCACGCGCCATGCGTTCTCGTCAGGTTCAGAGGTATCTATATGACAGCGCCAGACCCACTTGCTAGAAGCGTGGCGAGCATACTCGCGTAACGCGGCAGGTTGAGGGTCATGGACGATAATCACGTCGTATTCAGAGGTCATCAAAGCCGCGTTTTTTCGGTTCCACTCACCATGTATCTCCCAGTCCTTGGGAGATATGCCACCCGTCGCCCCTTGAAGGCTGTTGTGCAACCGCTTGGTCACATCAAAGAACGCATCCTCGCCCTGAAGCACCAACCACGATGCATTAACGCCAAGGCCATGGTACAGCGGGAGGATGGATTGGAGGATCTCAGCTACGCCGCCACCGGTGGCTGTGGCATTGATGTGCGCGACTCGAGCGCCCTTCAGCGAGGAGCCAAGCGACTCCAACTCCGCGAGCAGGTTGTCATCAAGCAGCCCTACATAGGGCTCCAACGATTGAGCACCAGGATTTGGTACCTCTAACATCAGCTAAACCCTCTCGAATACCACAGCCGGAATACCCGGATATCTCAGTATGACTCGTTATCAGCGAATCTGACAGGGTACATCTCCCAATTCGCGTTGGCGTGGACACCCAACGTTCAGCGTCAGGGCGGTGACGCCCTCCGAAATCAGGGTTGCTAATAAAAATCCGCCGGGTTTACCAGCGGATTTCAATAGGTATCTTTAGGGTCGCAATTCAGCTACTCAGCTGTCGCTAGGCTCTGAAGCGATTCGTTGATCTTACCGACTAGGGCCTCGTACTCACCTTTGACCGCCGGGCTAATCAGGACACTGGGCTTTGATGTGTCCTTGTAGTCAGGCCGAAGCTCGGTCTTCCCAAGGAACGGCGCATCGATGTCTTTGGCCAACGCCTCGCCTGCGCCGGTGCCGAACATCTCTCCAGAGAAGTTCTCCACCACGCCTATGACAGCCATCTTCAGCTTCTTCACCATGTTCACTGAACGCTTGGCATCCAAAGCAGCAAGCTCCTGCGGGCCCGTCACTATAACAAAACCGTCCAGGGGAAGGGTCTGCATAATGGTCAATGCGGCATCGGACGTACCGGGGGACATATCCACGATAAGGTAGTCCAACTCGCCCCAGTCCGTGCCTTCCATGAACTGGGTCAGCGTGTTGTGAATCATGGGGCCGCGGAAGATGATGGCCTCATCCTGGTTCTCCTGAAAGAAGCCCATGGAGAGGACTTTCACGCCCCACTGGATTGCTGGAGTGAACTCACCGTCCTTGTAGCCGGGAATAAGCTCCACCTTCATGGCGTTGACCACGTTGGGGCAATCAACGTCCGCATCTAGAATTCCAACACGGTTACCCTGGGCTGCCAGCGTGGTAGCAAGGTTGACGGAGACCGTTGTCTTACCAACGCCGCCCTTGCCGCTGTACACGGCAATCTTGTGCTTGATCTTGTCAAACCGCTCAGTGATCTTGCGCTTCGCCTGCCACTGTTGCCTGATGGCATCTAGTCGCGATTGCTCCTGGGGTGTTGGTTCTCTGGTGGCCATAGGTTCTCCTCGGATTACTTAGCGGTTTGCAGCCCAGTAGGGCTCTAGATTCAATGCGGAAGACCGCTTATCGACTAGTCGATGCCGAGGAGCTTCTTGCCCTCTTCGGTGATCAGTTCCGGCGTCCATGGCGGGTC
>CAUZTE010000107.1:0-5595 GCA_963582565.1 Dehalococcoidia bacterium
TGGTGCTTGTGGGAGATGATCCTGCTTCTGCGGTGTACGTCCGCAACAAGGGCCGTGCGTGCGACGAGGCGGGCATCTTCTCTGAGACCTTCAACCTCTCGGCAGACACCCCTGAGGACGACGTGGTGGAGCTGGTGAAGAAGCTGAACGCCGACCCTAAATTCCACGGAATCCTTGTACAGCTTCCGCTACCAAAGCAGATTGACGAGAAGACCGTGCTGTACGCGATAGACCCCGACAAGGACGTTGACGGCCTCCATCCCTTCAACCTTGGTCGATTGGTGGGTGGCGACCCGGTCTTTGTTCCCTGCACTCCGGCGGGCGTCCAGGAGATGCTGATGCGTACGGGCCATGACCCCTCAGGCAAGCACGTGGTGGTGTGCGGACGCAGCAACATCGTGGGCAAGCCCGTTGCGATGCTGCTGCTACAGAAGATGGCTGGCGCTAACGCCACCGTCTCCATCTGTCACACAGGCACCTCTGACCTTGGCGCGATTACTCGACAGGCGGACATCCTCATCGCGGCGGCGGGGCGGGCTGAGTTCATCACCGCTGACATGGTCAATGAGGGCGCCGTAGTCATCGACGTGGGTATCAACCGCGTTGAAGATGCCTCAAAGAAGAATGGCTACCGCCTGACCGGCGATGTGGACTTCGGCCCTGTGTCGGAAGTGGCATCAGCCATCACGCCCGTGCCCGGCGGCGTTGGGCCGATGACCATCGCGATGCTGCTGAAGAACACACTGGCTTCCGCGCAACGCTCGGTAGGCAGGGCTTAGCTGTGGTTCGACAGGCTCACCACGAACGGACTGGGGATCTCTCCACCCCGAATTCTTCGTCGCACGCTCCTCAGAATGACAGCCTATGAATGTAGTTGAAGAGAGTCACGACATGAGGGTTTGTCCCCTTGAACGGGTTCAGGACTAGCCCTGGTGAACACTGACGACTTCGATTACGCGCTCCCGCAGGAGCTTATTGCCCAGACGCCTATCGAGCCGCGTGACGCCTCTCGACTGCTGGTGCTGGATCGGGCCACAGGGGTTGTCACCCACCGAGAACGCTTTTCAGACATCCTCGATTACCTGCACCCCGGCGACCTCCTTGTGTTCAATGACTCTCGCGTCATACCCGCTCGCGTGTATGGTCACTTCACCAAGCTGTCTGCTCCTGCGGAGGGTGGTGGAGCGATGGAGTTGCTGCTGCTCAACCGGGTATCGCAGGGTGTGTGGCAATGCCTGGGCAAGCCTGGCCGCAGGTTGCGGGTTGGCACCGTGTTCGTGCTGGAAGGCAATGGGAGTTCGGTCTCGGGTAAAGTCGTCAGCATGGACGCCGACGGTCTCCGCACCGTGGAGGTTGACGACGAAGAGGCGCTGACGAAGGTGGGCACTGTGCCGTTGCCGCCGTACATCCATGAGACGTTGGACGACCCTGAACGGTACCAGACCGTGTACTCGCGGGAGCTTGGCAGCGCTGCTGCACCCACGGCCGGGCTGCACTTCACCCCTGAGCTGATTGAGCGACTTCGTGGGATGGGCGTGGAGACGGCCTTCGTGACGCTGCATGTGGGGCTGGACACCTTTAGGCCTGTGCAGACCAATGACCCTACGGAGCACGTCATCCACACCGAGCGTTGGGAGGTTTCTCAGGCAACTGCCGACGCGGTTAACCGGGCGATGGCTGAGAGGCGACGGGTGGTGGCGGTGGGAACGACATCGGTGCGAGTGCTGGAGACTGCTGCCCAAGTTTCCGCAGATACCGGCTCTACCGGCCTCTCCGCGGATAGCGGCATAACGCAAAGCGGTTCTGCCATCCAGGCCGGGACTGGCTCAACGGGGTTGTTTATCCTGCCGGGCTACACCTTCCGTGCGGTGGACGCCATGATTACTAACTTCCACCTGCCTCGCTCCACATTGCTGATGCTGGTCAGCGCCTTTGTAGGGGATGGGACAGTGGATGGCTCTCCGACGCAAGAAGAGGCGTCGGAGTCCGCTCACGTCCTTTTGGAGCGGGCAGGGCGAGAGGTCATTTTAGGAGCGTACCAGGAGGCGGTCAGAGAGCGGTATCGCTTCTTCAGCTTCGGCGACGGGATGTTTATCGGGTAGCAACCAAAAAGGGGGCACTATGGACCGAATCAGTCGAGATGACTACTACATGGAGATGGCAAAAGTCGCGGCACAACGGGCAGACTGCCAGGGGACCAAGGTTGGGGCAGTAGTCATCGTGGAAGACAGGATTGTTAGTACGGGATACAACGGCGCTCCCGACGGGGTGACAAACTGCTCCGATGGCGGGTGTCCCCGGTGTGCTGCCCGGGCGGGCGGAGAGATCAAGAGCGGTGCTGACCTTGATAAGTGCCTGTGCGTCCACGCGGAGGAGAACGCGATACTGTCGTCCGCACGACATGGAATGGCTCTGCGGGGTTGTGTGATCTACACCACCGTCCAGCCGTGCCTGGGGTGTCTGCGACAGATCATCCAGGTCCAAGCCCAGAAAGTGATCTTCGTGGACAGCTTTCCTATGGATGATCTGACAAAGAAGGCGTATGCGCGACTCTGCGATGAGAGCAAGGTGGTTGTAGAGCAACTCAAGACAACCGCGCCTCCCACAACCGTGACTGCCGAGGACACGCTAGAGGCTTTCCAGCCGTCATCGGATTAATGGAGCGCTTGTGAGGCTCTTCAGCTTGGGTGATGGGATGAGGGAGGAATGCAATGGCGATGACTAAGGCACAGGAGGATCTACTGAAGGCGGCTAAAACTGCCGCCATAGAGTTGAAGGACAACGGACGTGAACTCACGTCGCTAATCGGAGAGTTGAGCGTTTGCAAAATAATGGGGCTAGTTTGGGAACCATCTACGGGATATGACGTAAAAAATGGAGCCGACACCTACCAAATCAAGACAAGGAAATCCTGGACAACTGAGGGAGTGAATCGGGCGGGGCGGTTAGGACGGTTCGGGACAAAGCAAGGGTACTGCTTTACGGTAGGAATCCACGTCGAGTTAGACAGAAATTTTGAAGTGGCAAATTTCTGGAAATTCAATAAGGCAGAACCAGAAAATCTTGAAGACCCTAATTCTGCGCGCGGTCTCCACGTTAGCACTCTGGTTAAACATAAAAAGCCAGAAGTCTGGTAAACAACCGGCAGCAAAGTGGAGGCTAGCCTCCTAGCCCTCGCCGACCCAGATGCCGCCGTCCTCAACCTTGACTGGATAGAGCTTCATGCCGGGGTCGTAGGGTGAGACCTTCACGTAGTTGGGGATGTTGAAGGCCATGTTGTGGCCGGGGCAGACAATCTCCTCGCCGTCCAGGAAGCCAGCATCAAGCGGCCAACTGGCGTGGGGGCACTCGTTGCTAATGACGTAGACCTTGCCATCGATGTTCGCCAGGCAAAGCTCGTTGCCGTGAGCCTCCGCTCGCATGACTTCGCCTATGGGCAAGTCGGCCTCGTTGGCAACTCGGATGAATTCTTCTGCCACAGTTAGTCTCCTGTTTCGTCTCGTTGTGGTGGGGGCATTTCTTTGCCGCTGCGCAGGGCAGGCCCCACAGACCCCTTGCCAATGCGGAACCCCTCTGGACTCCCCGAACGAAACAAGGATAGCAAGTTTCGCCCTGGTTGACACTCGGAAGGCCATCGACGACACTTTCCCCAACAACTGCATACATTCCGGTCAGGTGCCCTCGGGTAAAAGCGAGGGAGAATAGGGAAGGCGGTGAAAGACCGCCGCGGTAGCGCCACTGTAATTCCTCTTAAATGAGGATAAGCCAGGAGACCTGCCTGACCCGGAGAGGTAGCCGCTTTTCGCAATAGGAGGCGTCACCTGCCGGGTAGGGATTTCCTCCCTCTTGGTATCAGACACTTTAACCTTCAGCGAACAAATGCCGGAGGTTTTTCTTTTGTCTCGAGTCATGGCCCTGGGTGCAATACGCACCAACTGGCGTTCCAGCAATATCAGCGTAGTCACTCGACTTGCCGCTGCATCGGCGGTGTTTGGAGTACTGCTGATCGTTGCGGCGTTGGTGTCGCTGTCGATGGGGCCGGTCAGCATCCCCGTCACTCATGTCATGAGCATCATGTTGGAGCCTATCGGGCTGGACTTCGCCTCGTATTCACGCACCGAAGAGCTGGTCATCGAGCAACTTCGATTGCCCCGAATAATCGTCGGCGCGCTGGTGGGGATGGCGTTGGGCGTTGCCGGGGCAACCATGCAGGGCCTCTTCCGCAACCCCATGGCAGACCCGGGCATCATCGGTGTGTCGGCGGGAGGTGCGCTGGGAGCGGTGACCGCCATTGCCCTGGGCATCACCGGAATCTTCTATCAAGCTTTGTCCGTCTTCGCGTTTCTTGGCGCGATGGGCGCAGCATTCCTCGTTTACGGCATCGCCACCGTGGGGGGGCGGTTCAACATGGCCACGCTGCTGCTGGCTGGTGTGGCGGTGAGCGCCTTCTTCGGTGCCATCGTCTCGGCCATCATGGTGCTGGTGCCCAACAACGAAGCGCTTCGAGAGATCCTCTTCTGGCTGACCGGCGGGTTAGACTCGCGGTCCTGGGAGCACGTCCGACTTGCTGCACCGCCGATCATTGGAGCATCAGCCATCATCTTCGTGATGTCGCGCGACTTGAACCTGCTGATGCTCGGCGACGATGAAGCAAAATCGATGGGCGTACGCGTCGGGGCCATCAGGCCGGGCTTGTTGGCTGCGGCATCGCTCATCACGGGTGTGGCAGTTGCAGTCAGTGGCACCATCGCCTTTGTGGGCCTCGTGGTTCCCCACATGTTGAGACTCGTGGTGGGGCCTGACCACCGTGTGCTGATTCCGTTGAGCGCTGTTGGTGGCGCGCTCTTCATGGTCATCGCGGACACCATTGCGCGAACCGTTGTGCAGCCTGCCGAATTCCGGGTGGGCATCATTACGGCCTTTGTGGGTGCGCCGTTCTTCATCTTCCTGTTGATTCGGAGCAAGCGACATACCACGGCATTTTAGGGGGGCGATATGAATAGTTTGAAGTCTGTAGTGATACTCATGGGTGTTTTGATGCTGGTGCTTGCGGCGTGTAGCTCGGGTTCTGACGATGAGTCGGCATCTGCCCCGGCGTCTACTGCGCCGCTCTCAACCGTGTTGAACGGCGTGCCGGGCATCGTCGACCCGACGAACACAGGCTGGCCGCGAACGGTGGAGGTGCTGAACGGCACAGTCACCATCACCGAGAAACCGGAGCGCATCCTGACGGTGTCGTTGGGTCACGACGAGGTCACCTACGCCATAGTGCCGCCGGGGCGAGTCGTGGCGACGAGTAGCTACGCCAAGCTGGCCCAACACTCTAACGTCGCACACTTGGCAGGAGGCGTTGGGGCCATAACGCTGGATGCGGAGCAGGTGGTTTCGTACGCCCCTGACCTGGTAGTGGCCAGTCCGTTCACCAAGGCCGACTTCATTGACGCCCTGACGAACGTTGGCATTCCTGTGATACAGACTAAGCTCCACAACGACCCCGATGGCAGGGTGCTGGACATAATCTTGCTTGGGTACGTGTACGGCGAGGTGGATCGGGCGCTGGAACTGGCGGACGAAGTGCAGGCTCGATACGATGCG
>CAUZTE010000108.1:0-5557 GCA_963582565.1 Dehalococcoidia bacterium
ACTCAGCATACGGGCAATGGGGATTCCGGCACCACATCCGGCATCAAGAACGCTGGCTCCTTGAGACAACCGGCTTGTGAATACCTGGAACAGCGCTGAACTTTCAGGGGTCTCGCTGCGCGTACTAAGATACTCGTCGGCTACTTGGTCATAGCCATCACGTACCAGGTCTTGAGGGGCAATCTCTTCCGCCACCCGGTGCCGCCTACCCCAGTCCGGGGATGTTCAGCCCACCAGTAATGACACCCATCTTCTGGGCGGCAAGCTCCTGGGCCTTCTGGAGCCCCTCGTTAATCGCAGCCATGACCATCTCTTCAAGGACTTCAACGTCCTCAGGGTCAACGCACTGCGGGTCGATGGTGATGGAGGCGACGGTCTGCTTGCCGGTCACCACCGCGGTAACCATGCCGCCCCCAGAACTCGCCTCAACCGTAGCAGTCTCCAATTCCTCCTGGACCTTGGCCATTTTCTGCTGGAGTTGTTGGGCCTGGCGAATCATGTTCTTGTTCATTGGGAATTCTCCTTATCAGGAATCACCTTGGCACCCAGGGCCACTGCGGCCCGTACCAGGTGTCCGCCCGTGCTGCCGGGGGTTGCTTCCGCGTCTGCAGCTTCCAATTTTAGATTGTAACTTCCTCCAAGCGCTTCCGATACTGCCGCGTCAAAGGTCGTCTTGCTGGGTGGGTGTTCCAACTCCTCCTGGAGTCGGTCTCTATTGGCTACGTTCTTGAATACCAATACCAGCTTGTCGTCTTCCGTATACCGTGCTCTGCAGTCCAACAACAAAGAGCCCAGCACGAACTTCTTGCCCCGCGCCCGCTTTAGCGGCTGCATCAGCGTGGTCCACTGGGCATCGTCCAGGGATGTAGCCCCTTCAGGTATCGCGATATTCATTGGCGCTGGTGCCGCTGGCGCAGATTGAGCCGGTGCTGGGTCGTCCATTGAGTCCGTCTGCGATGGCTGGAGTGTGCGCGCAGGTTGCGGCGCGTCTTCCCACGGCGGTCTGCTTGACGGCGCCGGGCCGTTGTTCGGTCTTGCTTGAGGGGCAGGTCGTGGCGGCGGTGCTGGTGCGCGGGCGGGAGGTGGTGGCGGTGCAACTGCTGCCGGCGGCGCTATCTCTTCCGGTGCCGAAGCACACTCGATGAGCGCAAGCTCAAGGGGCAGCCACGATGGGCCTTCGCCAGAGCGCAGGTTCACTTTACCTATCAAACGCATCGCCCTGAGCAGTACGTTCCAGTCCGTGGCCTCAGCGATAGCTTTGACCGAGTCCTGAATCTCCATCGAATCGTCCGTTATCGGCACGCCAGATTTGTGCAGCAGAACCGCACGCATCCGCTCTACCACCTCTCGATGGAATGGGCCCGGCTCCAAACCACTCGACGAGACGTCGTTCACCACACTCAGGGACTCGCCAAGGGTGCCTGACAGGACAGTGCGCACCAGTTCCAGGGCACGGGGGTCCTCACTGAGTCCCAGCAGCTCCTGAACACCGGCCAGTGTGACAGCGTTTCCATATGAGAGGGCAGTCTGCTCCAGGATGTTCAGCGCGTCCCTGACACTTCCGCCGGTGGCCCTGGAAATGGTGATCAGCGCCTGGTCTTCAAAGGTAAACCCTTCACCTTCGCAGATCGTCTCCAAGCGAGCTTGCAGGTCCTTTGGCGCGATGCGTCTGAAATCAAACCGCTGGCAGCGCGACACGATGGTAGCCAGGAGCTTATGTGGTTCTGTTGTGCAGAGGATGAAGTAAGCCCACGGTGCGGGCTCCTCCAACGTCTTCAGCAGCGCATTGAATGCAAAATCTGTGAGCATGTGGACTTCATCGATGATGTAGACCTTAGCCCGACCCTGAGCCGGACCTGCACCGAACACTCGCTCCTGCAAACTCCGTACATCGTCGATGCCGCGATGGCTTGCAGCGTCCATCTCCACCAAGTCCAGCGCGCGGCCTTGACTCACATCCACGCAGAAGGGACAGGTGTTGTCGGGATCGCCCTCATGCAGGCCTTCGGACCCCGGTGCAAGGCTTTCACAGTTCAGCGCTTTCGCAAGAATACGAGCGGCAGTCGTTTTTCCCGTGCCGCGAGGCCCGCAGAAGAGGTACGCATGGGCTACCCGCTCCTGGCTCACCGCCTGACGCAGGGTTTGCACCACAGTATCCTGCCCAACAACGTCTGCAAAACGCTGAGGCCGCCACTTCCTGTAAAGGACCTGCTCCGCCATTATGCGTACTACCTACCGGTCTCTGTATTTATCATAGCAAGGGCCTTGTCCTGTAACCCGAACATCTCTCGTTCCTCGTCCGGTTCTGCGTGGTCGTATCCCAGCAGGTGCAGGACTCCGTGGGCCACCAGCGTCTCCACTTCAAGCGCCACTGGGTGCTTTGCCTGGAGTGCCTGTCGTTTGGCCTGGGGGTAGGAGACTACCACTTCGCCAAGATCGCCCGCATCATCCGATGGGACAGGGAAATCGATGTCGTCATCATCAACCATTGGAGGCTCGTCGCCCTCATAGGGGCCTGCGTGGTATGGCGAAAAGGAGAGGACATCGGTCACTTCGTCCAGCCCTCGATAGGTTCGGTTCAGCTCCAGAAGAGCTTCATCATCCGCAATCACCAGGCTGACCTCCTGCCGCCCCGCCCCCATTGCTTCCGGTGGGATCTTTCCAACGCCAACGGCCAGTGCCGCTTCCACAACCTGCCTAAGCCGACGCGCTGTCACCCGACGCTTGAAAGGGGGAAACACCAGGACGCTGATATGAGCCTGAACCGTTTCCACCCTGTTCTCCTATATAGTAACGTCCTCGCACGTGCATGTGCACGGAAGCAGAGGGGTATCGGAATAGTAGCATAGCCACACGCCTCGCGATAGGTGGATTTTCCGCCGGTTACCAAACTCTTTTGGTACCTGCCAGGTCATCTGAGTCCCGGATGCGACCCTGGTGGATTTTGGTTGACAGGACTCCATACCAATGTGAGACTGAACCACCTCACCAGCCACCACTGTGGCACTCTCCAACCATGCAATCCAGGAGGACTCAATGGCTGACGCGCGGAAGGCCACCACCATAGGCGAACTACGGAAATCCGGCTATCGGATACTCCCTGTTCGAGAAGAGATCCGCAAGAACCTTATGGCACGCATGGCAGAGGGTAAGCCCCTCTTTCCCGGCGTCATGGGGTATGAGGATACCGTGGTGCCGCAGGTGGAGAACGCCGTCCTGGCAGGTCAGGACATCATCTTCCTGGGAGAGCGCGGTCAGGCTAAATCCCGGTTGATCAGAAGTTTGGTGGACTTCCTTGACGATGAGACGCCGGTCATCCGCGATTGTGAGATCAACGACGATCCCTTCGCGCCCATCTGCCTGACCTGTCGCAACAAAGTGGCAGAGCACGGCGATGATGTTGAGATCGATTGGTTGCCCAAGGATCAACGCTACTCTGAAAAACTGGCAACGCCGGACATCTCCGTTGCAGACCTCATTGGTGAGATTGACCCCATCAAGGTGGCGGAAGGCCGCTACTTGTCCGATGAGCTCACCATCCACTACGGCCTCATCCCTCGCGCCAACCGCGGCATCTTCTGCATCAATGAACTTCCTGACCTGGCAGAACGTATCCAGGTGGGGCTGTTCAACCTGATGGAGGAGCGGGACATCCAGATTCGTGGACACCGCGTGCGACTTCCTTTGGACATTTACGTAGTAGCCAGTGCCAACCCGGAAGACTATACCAACCGCGGTCGCATCATCACGCCGCTCAAAGACCGCTACGGTGCCCTCATCCGCACCCACTACCCCAGAACGGTTGAGGAAGAGATGAGCATCGTAGAACAGGAACACTCCAGGTTTGCTGACACGGATGAAGCGGTGATCATGCCCGACTACATGGCAGAGATCGTCGCTGAGTTCACAACCCTGGCACGCAAGAGTCCGGACATCAACCAGCGTTCCGGCGTCTCTGTCCGCGTGTCCATTGCAAACTACGAGACCCTGGCCGCCTGCGCCCTGCGACGAGCTGTCCGCTACCACGAGACTCAGGCGGTGCCGCGCGTGTCTGACCTACCATACCTGATAGCGTCAACCATGGGTAAGGTGGAGTTGGAGACCGTGGACGACGGACGTGAGACCAAAGTGATTGAAGACCTGACCAAGAGGGCGGTGCTCAACGTGTTCAACCGCCTGTTCGATGCAGCCGACTTCGAGCCCCTCATGCTTCGATTCGAGGAGGGCTTGGAGATGGACGCTGGCAGCGATGTGCCATCCTTCGCCTACACAGAGCGGCTGGGCGATGAAACCGCCCTGGCTCCGATGATCAACCAGTTCAACATCGACCCGAAGAAGCAAGAGGCTCTCTTTGCAGCCGGTGTGGAGTTGGTGTTGGACGGTTTGCACCTCAATCGAAAGCTGAACCGTGACAAGGTTGAGGGCAAGTTCCGCTACAGAAGCTAACTCTTGCAGCAGGTGTCACTAGCCAGCTGGTTACCTAGCAAGTGGTGTCCTCGCCGGTTAGCCTCCCCTGCAACCTATACCTCTAGCAAACCCACCAGTAAAACAGTAGCTCCTAGGTTGTTGCCTCACCTGAGCAGGATAAGCTCATGCACTGCATCCACAGCCCCTGTTCCAGACCGCCTTTGACCACATACCACACACACTCTGCGCCCAAAGAACAATTCCTATGGCGGGTTCATGTCTGTACGCCACACAAAGAAAGACCCCAGCCTTCAATGAAGACCGGGGTCTTTCTTACTATCGTGTTTTGCGAGGTCTAGCTGTTGCGGCCTCGGGCAACCATGAACCCGCCACCAAGGACGAAGAACGCACCCACCAGACCCATTGCCAGCATCATGCCGGTGGTGACGCCAAAGTCACCTGAGTCAGGAGGAGTCGTGGTGTCCACGGGAGCTGTTGTGGGAGCTGTTGTGGGAGCAGGTGCCGAACCAGAATCAAGCACCAGAGCGTATGTGCCTAGGGTCTGCTGACTGACCGTGAATGTACGGTCAATCACGTTGGGGAGAGCACTCTGGTTCAGAATCCAGGTACCACTGGCAGAGTCGTACTGGTAGACAGAGACATTGTCATCCCTGCCACCCGCCGCAGCCTTGTCAGCAGCGGTGTACTTGACTGTTACCGTGAGAAACTGGCTGAATGCCTTACCAGCAGCATCCAGCGTGAAAATCTGAGAACCAAAAGCCTTGCCATCAGGCGCTGCCGCAGGAGCGGTTGCAGCACTGAGATCCGTGTACGTGATAGAGACATCGGATGAGGTAGCTCCATCCGGTGCCTTGACGACAACATCGCCACCATCAAAGGTGAGAGTACCGCCGCCGGCTCCAATTGTGCCCACATGATCAGCAGCAAATATGCTACTCGCGGTGGCGAACAGGAGCGAGAATACCATTGTCAGAATCAGCATTGATCGAATGGCCATGCTTGGCCTAGATGTAGTAGCTTTGCGCACCGCAAGCCTCCTTGCCTTGTTTTGGGAATGCCTTTACCGAATTTACTCGGGACGGAAACCAAACCTTGATTTCCCTAGGGCAATCACCGTTGGAACTGTAGC
>CAUZTE010000109.1:0-5548 GCA_963582565.1 Dehalococcoidia bacterium
GAGGGCTTTGGGCTCAGGCTGCCGTGCAATTGCTCCATCGCCCCAAAGCGATTTTCGGCATAACCGTCATCCTTCTGCTGTACGGCGGCGGCATCCTAGCACCGTGGCTGGCCCCCCAGGGCTACAACGAACAGGATTTGTTCGCTGTACGTCAGGGCCCCAGCGCCGCTCACTGGCTGGGCACGGACTTTGTGGGCCGGGACGTATTGAGCCGCACCATCTTCAGCCTCCGCACCAACCTGATTATTACAGCGGCATCCGTAGCCACGGGAGCCCTCGTCATCGGCGTGACGTTGGGTCTGGTGTCCGGCTACATCGGCGGTAAGGTGGACACGCTCATAATGCGAATCGGTGAGGTGTTCCTCGCTTTTCCCGGCTTGCTTCTGGTCATCTTGCTTGCTGCGACGCTGAAACCCCGGGTTCTCGATTGGGTAAGAAGCTTTGAGGACGCAACCGGATTCGATGGGCTAGTGCAATGGGGCGTAGCTGATTACCTTGTAATCTTTGGAGCGCTGGCGGCGTTCAGCTGGGTTGGAGTCGCAAGATTGGTCCGGGGTCAGGTCATCACGTTGAAAGCCACAGCCTTCGTAGAAGCGACACAGGTCATGGGGGCTTCTACGTGGAGAGTAATGTTCCATCACCTGCTGCCCAATGCACTGCCGCCGGTGATTGTCGTCGTCACCATGGGGATGGGGGCCATTGCCGGAGCCGAAGTGGTGCTGAGTTGGCTCGGCATCGGTATCCAGCCGCCCGTGCCCAGCCTGGGTAGCATGATCCGGGAGGGTCAGGACGTATCTGTCCTGCGGAACGCGCCCCACCTTATCCTGCCACCAATCGTTGTGGTGGGACTACTCATCTTCGCCTGGAACCTTCTGGGTGATGCCCTGAACGATGTCCTCAACCCCAGGGCTTAGCCCTGGACCCAAGTTCCTGCGGTTACCCAAGGGCGAGGCCCTTGACCCATATGACCTGGCGGTTAACTAAGCAGGACTCGTC
Organism: Dehalococcoidia bacterium; assembly: GCA_963582565.1. Classification (GTDB taxonomy): domain Bacteria; phylum Chloroflexota; class Dehalococcoidia; order Lucifugimonadales; family UBA1127; genus UBA1127. Next base: position 997 of record CAUZTE010000109.1, read on the forward strand.
CTGCACCTATATTCCTGTGGCTACCAAACATGAGGCTTAGTTTTGACCCAAGCTCCTGCGGTTACCTAAGGGGGGATTTGGGTTCAGGTTTCCCGGTCTCAGGAAGCAACGCACCCGCTACCATCAGACTCCAGGCCAGTACTGAGAAGAGGGCCAGCCCCGGGATGTAGCTTCCCAAAAGGTCAGTGGTAACACCGACTGTCAGCGGGGAGATCATGGTGAAGATGCTACCCATACTCATCAGCGTTCCAAACGTGACCGCGACGCTGTTGGCATCGCTTCCAGGCAACTCCATCGGAATGGTGAGGAGAGTTGGGACATAGAACCAGGCTGCGGCGCCCAGTACCACAACGGCCACTACGACCAATGGTGTGTCCGCCAGGAGAAAACTCCCAAAGCCAGCAAACCCTACTATGACGCCGGGCACGATGAGCATCGGTCGTCTGCGGCGTATTCGCAGTACCAGCAGGCTAGCGGCAACCAGGGAGATGGCTCCTGCCAATGACAGGAGCCCCATCAGCGATCCAGCTTCAGACAGAGACATCCCATGCACTTCATGGTAGTAGGTGGGCAACCAGGCCACGGCAGCGGTCAGCAAGGCGTATGGCCCTGCATCTGCTGCGGCAATGAGCAGGGTGTTTCGGGACCGGACGATGCGCAGCGTACTTTTGAGTGTAAGATGTCCCACTGCTTGGACGGAGGCTTGTGTCCTCTGCCCCAGAGCCATCCAGATGAATGCGCCGATCAGCGGCACACCACCGAATATGCTGAGTGCAGCCTTCCACCCTACCGCTTCCGAAATGGGTGCCATAGCAAAGGACGAGATTGCCATGCCCAGGGTGAGGGACGCGACAAACAACCCGTTGAACACGGGAAGCTCCTTGGGGCGAAACCAGTGCATCGCGAGAGGGCCCACGGAGGGGAACACCAGAGCCAACCCAACGCCATAGAGGACCCTGGTGATGACCAACAGAGGGAAATTCACCGCAAGGAAGCTCAATACCGGGGCAGCCCCCAAAAGCGCGCCCAGGAAGATAAGGTTTCTCGATCCTATCCTGCTAACGAGCATGCTGCCGGGTATGGCGAGCAAGAGATGCGTGAGCGGTATCAGTCCGACCAATAGACTAGCGGTGCCTCGATTGATGTTGTAGTCGTCCATGATCAGGGGCGTGACGGGCGACACCGAGAACATGCTCATGCCGAGGGAGAAGCTGATCCACACCACTGCTCCCGCAATGACGAAGCGAAACGGACTTGATCGTTGGTCTTCCCCGGTGCTCGGCTCAGATAGGGACGTGCCCTTAGGCTCAGAAGTCACTAGGAGGCTACTTGCATCGGCTAACGTGCGCCCGGGACTATGAGCCTGGAGGTGACTTCAGTCGGTGTGATGACCATGAGCTGTCGCTGCTGTTCTTCCAGCATCGTGGAGAAATCCTCGCGAAGGGTGGTGGAGAAAAGTGAGAAGATGCGGCGAGTGCGAGGCTCCAACTCCTCCTCGGAGATGATGGCAGTACCCTGGACCTGCACGTAGTTGAATGGTGGTTCTTCATGCAGGGCGCAAAGGGTGACTCGTGCGTCTCGAAGCACGTGGGCCGTCTTGGAGCGGGTTTTGGTGATGGAGACGTAGAGCTTTCCTTCGTCGTAGAAGTAGTAGACCGGTGTGGCGAAAGGCGAACCGCTCTTGCGAAGGGTGCTGATGGTACAGAATCTATGGTCCTTGAGAAACTGTTCTTCTTCCGGCGTCATGGCTGGGCTCCTTTAATGCGAATCCTGAGCCTGACCTGCGGGTCAGGCTCTTTAGTCTCCTCGCCGCAGCGACATATATGCTGGGGACTGGCCTGAGGGCCAGAGGGGCCGACTTCAGTCTCCGCCGGAGGCAAGATCTCTTTAGTCCCCTCGCCGCAGCGACACATGTATCTGGGCGCGCCCTGCTAGACCTTGAGGTTGAAGCAGCGGGCCGGGTTGTCCCACAGCAGTTGCTTCATGAAATCCGGCGTTACACCTTCCACGCTCGTCAGGATATCTAGGCCGTGAGGAAAGTCGATCATCGCATCACGGTGAGGGTAGTCCGATGCCCACATGGTTACGCTGCCGCCCAGGGTGCGTTGGATGGCTGGCAGCGCTTCTTCGCCAGCCTCGCAGGATACGAAGCCCTGGCCTCGTCGAAAGTACTCAGAGGGCTTCTCTTTGCCGCCGTACCCCTCGCTCAACATCGGGTTATCAACCTGAGCATCCAGTCGCTCCAACCAGTGGGGAAGCCAGCCAGCGCCCGACTCCAGGAAGGAGACGGTCAGCTTGGGGAACCTATCAAAGACGCCACCGCTGGACATGGCCAGACTGGCTGCCATCTGCTCCATGGGATGGCATGCCGCATGGTGGGCAAAGCTGGTGTTGATGCGCTTTTCAGGGAACCACGGCAGGCGGTTCTGGATGCCCTCATGGACGGAGATGTTGACGCCGTGCTCCTCTGCGATGGCGTAGATAGGATCGTAGGCGCGGTCAGACATGAGCCTGCCCATATGAGGGTTGGGACGCCAGAAGATGCCGACCATCCCCAGTTCCGTTGCGCAGCGCTTTAGTTCCTGGGCAGCCAGTTCAATGTTCTGGAGGGGCAATAGACACACGCCTTTGAGTCGATCCGGATTGTAAGACATGAAATCATAGAGCCAGTTGTTGTAGGCGCGACACATGGCTGCGGAAAGCTCCGGGTCAAGGTCGTCTCCCCAGGTGGCGTAGAGGCCGATGCCGGTAAAGCAGACGGCGATGTCAACACCCTCTTTGTCCATGTCTTCTAGGTATGCCTGAGGTTCAAAGTTGTGGGTCATGCCGTGCTTGAACTTCTTGCGCCAGATGGGGTCCTGGGCCATGCCAGTCCCGGGCGACCCCAGCGTGTCATCGTTCTGAAGCACCCCGCCGATGCGAGTGGCGAGGGTGAACCTACCGCCCATCTGTACGTTGTAATGTTGAAATTTGGGGTCGAGGTACTTCTCCCACATATCGATGGGCTCTACAACGTGGCGATCGCAGTCGATGGTCTTGAACCCTGCCCTCATAGCATGCTCCTCGTACGATTCAAATGGCTCGGTTGAAGATACGTCCCGCCCTACCCACTGTCAAGGAGGGTTTAACCCTCCACCTGAGTGCCTTGGGTTACCCAAGACTGAGCCTTGACCCGTATGCCTGCGGTCGCTAAGGAAGGTGGATTGTTGCTATTTTGTCATTCTGAGGAAATGCTTCAGCAGAAGGGCGACGAAAAATCCGTTATCTCACGCTGGCGGCTGCCCAGGACAAGTGCGTTTTAGGAGCGACGCCTCCCATACGCCAGCAGGCCGATGAGCAGCAACGTGGCTGGCCCCGCGAGGTCGATTGGCGCGTGGCTGACTGCGCGTCCACATCCGCCACCACTTGTTGGCATGAGTGATGGGAGGGGCGGGTCGACGAACTGCGGCGTTTGCGCCTCTGGAACGGGGGTGGCCACGCCAAAGGGGACGAGAGTAGCCCGGGGGATGGCTGTTGGAAGGGCTGAGCGGCTTGGTGTGGCCGCCAATGCCGGTGCGTTGATGCTGACTCGCCATTCGGCCTCCAACCCCATGCGATCGAAGCCATAGGCCGCTGTGAGCGCATCATCGATGCCCATGCCCGACCGCATTCCTTCGAGGAGCTTCTGCAACGAGGCTGCACCGTATGTATCGACCATATAGGCCACAACGCTCCGGGCTTCGCCATACATCAGGATGACGTCTTGTGGCTTCCCGGGCACCGTTGTCAGCGACGTGAGAGGCAACAGCGTGCCCTCGGACAGTCTGAAGTCCAACGCGCGGTCGTAGCTGCTGCTGGGATCTACGTTGCCGTACTCCGCCAGGCCCTCATTGAGCCACGCGGGTACGATGCGAGACAGGTTGCCCGTGGCGTGCCGTACCAGGAAGTGGACAGTCTCATGGGAGGTGACACCCTCAACCCTTGGCGTGCTGCCCAACACCAGGATGACACCGGTATCGCCGAAGGACACACCTTCCGTTACCAGCGACTCTTCCTGCACGGCGCTGGTAGTCGGCAAGGCGACACGCATCTCGGTGACGCCGTTGTACATGGTCATACGTAATGGGCTGGTATCCGTAACGCCCATCAACTCGCCCATAGTGGTCAGCGCTGTCTGGGCGGCGTCCAGCACCCGTAGGGCGCGGTCACGTTGAGAACCGTGGTAGTAGATGTAGCCACCGGGGGAATCGAGGCGCTCCCACTGGAACCTTGGGTCTAAGAGGATGAAGCGTTGCGGATCGGTTTCTGTGAGTACGCCGTCCTCGTCAGTGATATCCAATGAGTACTCAATCTCTGCGCCGGGTGGGATGTATCGATCAGCGGTGTTGGTTCGGACGATGAACTCGGATTCCAGCTGAGTGGTCGGCTCGAACTCAAGTCGCCCGTTTCGTGTCGCCCGTTCACCGAGGACTCGATAGCGCACTCGAACATCGACGATCCTGCGGGACAATGACACCGAGATATCGAAGCTGATTCCGTCCGGGAAGTCGCTGCGTACGACGGTGGTGACGAG
>CAUZTE010000110.1:0-5500 GCA_963582565.1 Dehalococcoidia bacterium
TCCCACAAGCCCACCCCATCCTTGTCCTGAACCACTCCGTAGTAGGGGAACACATTGCGCTCAAAGAAGATGGGGGTGAAGAGGGTCAGTGTGGCATCTTTGTCCGTCCGACCCAATATAGAAGTTTTGAACTGGGTGTAACCAGCAAAGGTGGAGGGCGTGCCCCGGGTAGTGAAGCCGTCTATGAGGCCTTCATCCAGCATCGCTTGCACCTGCGCCACTTCGCCGTCACTGAACGCTCCCGGTTGTTCCTGTTGGCCCTTCACTGCAGCAACGTCGCCCCGAATGAACGAACGCACAGAGGTAGTCAGGGAATCCTCAATGATGTCAGCGGTGAGCTGCAGCCCCACAATGGCGGCAACACCGACCACCACGGTGAAGATGGCAAAGATTGCCCTGCGTCGCTCTCGTAAAAGGGATAGGGCCGCGTTTTTGAAGTAGAACTGCAACCGTTCCAGAGGTAACTCCTGGGTGAAGCGATGGGTTCGCTATTCAGCCTATCCTGCCCGACGAAAACCGTCAACGATGGTCGTGCTCGTCCCCCTTGCGAGTGCTTGGTATACTTAATTATGGACATCAAACGAATCTGGCTCGTAGCATTCGCCTTCAGCCTCTTGGCGATAATCACTGCATGTAGCAGTGGCAGCCCCGCATCCTCTGCGCCTGAATCGAGCAACGCTGAACAGGACGCCCCCACCCTCGCGGCTGCGTCGCCTGCCGATACGCCAACCCCTGAACCGGAACCTACGCCGTCCATACCCTCAGGCGCGCTGGCAAGTCTTCTACCGTGTCACTTTTGGCGCGCAGACCGAGTCCCTGACGGGATCTGGCTTCAAAATCACCTGGGAGGACGATACCAAAGGCATCCTCCGCTACATCCCGGAGACCAATCAGCTAGACGTGATGCGACGTGTGACCTCTCCCAGTTGGTCCAAGAACTCCATCTACCCCGTCACCCAGGACGGCAGGTTGTTCTCGTACCGCGACTGGGGTTCAGACTGGGCCTCTGACAACACCCAGTTCGATGTGGACGAGTTGGACATGGCCACTGGCACTTCCCTCAGCAACAACACGTTCTCGGCGGCGTCGTTCACCATTGCAGGCGACAGGCTCTTCTACCGAACTCCCATTAGTCGAGACCTCTTCGGGAACCCCCGGGGCGGCGGTCGACTCATGACCGTTGGGCTCGGTTCGTCGAGCGAGGATGAGCTTACACTGCCTGGCGTGCGACTCCGCGGTATCGGCGACCAGCTTATCTCCTTTGCTGATAACACTATCGTCCAGCGAGACCCGGCCACCGGCGCTGAGGTATCGTCCAAGACGCTGTCGTTAAGACTCATGCAGGGCATCTGGCCGAGCGAACGTCACGTCTTCTACGGCAACGACGCCCTCTACTGGGCTGTGAAGCAGCGGACGGGCAACAAGATAGACATTCTGAGGGTGGGGTTGGACGGCAGCTTAAAGCAACTGACCACGGTGGAGCTGTTGGAGGGTGAGACAGGGTTGGTCATCGACGACGACCAGGAGTTCGTTGCGATAGCCCTAACCGGCTCGACGCCGCCTGTGGGTTTCACGATAAAGCGCGTGCTGGTCTACAACACCCAGACCGATGAGCTAGAGGACCTTGAAATCAACCTGCACATCCCGTTATCCACAGCAGACGCCGGATGGGGCTTCCAGATAGCCGTCATGCCCTAGCGGGTCTTACCGCAGCAACGCCTTCAGAGGCTCAGTAGGCGTGACCCGCGTCCGCAGCAAGAAGTCGGCAATCGGGATCACGATGTTCAGGTTCTTGTTAGGTCTCGCGTGATGCTGCAGGTGATGCTCGTTCAGGAACGTGAACCACCGCGTACCCTCAAACCATCGGTGGTTCGGCACGTGCATGCAGTAGTGGAGATACTCGTAACTGGCCTGGTACAGCGTCAGTGCAGAGAACACCCCTATCGCTACAGGCAGGCTCACAAACACCGCAATGGCAATCAGAATAGGCATGTGCGCCAGTACGGGGAAGGGCATAGCCCACACAGCAAGCTTAATGTCCTCACGGGGTCGGTCACCTACAAGATAGGTGGAGTCTGAACCGTAGATGCCGTGATGCACCTCAGCGTGTCCGTGGTAGAAGTGTCTGAATTTGGCTAGCGGCTTATGCATGAAGGTGCCGTGGATGACCCATTCTGCGAAGGTGGCGTAAATGACTGCTGCGAAGAACGCAGCAACCCCAAAGATGACCGTCTCAAACATCGTAAGTGTTCCTCAATCAGAAGCTAAATAGCTTATTTCGATGTGTCGGGAAGCCATCCAAACTTGAGGTGCGCAACACCGTTTGAACTCTTCACAGGGTAGGCAGCTGGTCCGCCCGGAGGGATTTGAACCCCCGACACCTGGGTTCGAAGCCCAGTGCTCTATCCGCTGAGCTACGGGCGGTTAACCATAGAACGTAATCAAGTATCGCCGCTGTAAGTAGCTGGGTCAAGGACACTCCACATGCGTTAGAGCGGTCTTTGTCGCGGATCCAGCACATCGCGCAGGGCATCGCCAAGCAGGTTGAAGCCATACACCGACAATGCGATGGCCAAACCCGGCCAGATGGCCATCCACGGCGCAACGTTGAAGTAGTCGCGACCCGGCCCCGCCAGCATCCCGCCCCACGATGGCTCCGGCGCCGGAATCCCCAGCCCAAGAAAACTCAGCGACGCCTCCAGCACAATGGCGATGCCAAGGGCGTTGGTGAAGATGACGATGAACGGCGCAAGGCAGTGGGGCAGCACGTGCTTGAACATGATTTGAACGCTACCCGCACCCACCAGCCTCGATGCCGCCACGTACTCCGTTGATTTGACCGCCAGCGCCTGACTCCTGACCACGCGAGCCGCTCGGGGTGCTTGCACCAGGGCGATGGCCACGATCACGTTCGTCGCTGATGCGCCCAATATCGCCACGATGCCCAGGGCCAGCACCAACGTCGGAAAGGCCATCAACGCGTCTGACACTTGCTGCAGGACGCCGTCAGCCCATCTCCCGTAATATCCACCGACGAGGCCCGCCACTCCGCCTAACACTGACCCTATCGCGATGGAGATGAAGCCAACCCCCAACGATACCCGTGCTCCGTGGGCGATGCGACTCCACAGGTCGCGACCAAGGTTGTCGGTGCCAAGCCAGTGGTCTGTTCCCGGGGGTTTCAGGATGCTATCGACGTCCTGTGCCACGGGGTCAGCAGTGGCGATAAGCGGTGCCAGCAGGGCAATCAGCACCAAACCCAGCACGACTATCCCGCCAATGGCGCCAAGGGGTTTATCCCTGGCTGTCCTACCAAGCCATCGCACAACAACGTTATCCATGGCGCACCTGCGGGTTGAGCCACGTGTAGAGCACATCCACCGTCAGGTTCACCAGCACCACCCAGGCAGCGAAGAACACGATAATGGGCTGCACAACGGTGTAGTCGCGGAACTTCACCGCCTCCAGCAGGAACAGGCCCACCCCCGGCAGCACGAACACCTGCTCCAGCACCACGGAACCACTGACCAGCGCCGCAAAAGCTATGCCGATAACGGTAATCACCGGCAACAGCGCGTTCCGAAGTGTATGTCGACCCACGATAGCCCTGGTCTGTAGTCCCTTGGCCATCGCCGTGCGGATGTACTCCTGTCGCATCACCTCCAGCACCGCGGAGCGCGTCATTCGACTCAGCAAGCCAGCCCCGGAGTAGCCGAGCACCAAAGCAGGCCAGATGAACTGGGTGAAGTTGCGCCACGGAGCATCAATGACTGATTCGTAACCCAGCGGCGGGCTCCAGGTGAAGTAGCGCACACCGGCAATCAGCAGCAGCGTTGCCAGCCAGAAATGGGGGAGCGAGACGCCGCCTAGCGCGAAGATGCGTGTCAGGTAGTCCACCCACGTATCCTGCTTCAACGCAGCAGCAACACCCAGGGGCACGCCCAGCGCCACCGCAATGAACAGGCCCATGAGGCTGAGTTGCAGGGTCACCGGGAGCTTGCGGAGAAAATCCTCCCAAACGCTGCGCCCTGTGAACAGCGATTCCCCCCAGTTCAGGGTGGCCATGTCCCAGGACCACTCCACGTACTGTCGCAGCAGGGAGCGGTCCAGCCCAAGCGTCTGCCGTAGCTCTTCCCTCTCCTGCGATGTCGCACCGATGCTAGAGCCGTCGCCACCAGTGATGATGAGGTCTGCCACATCACCGGGCGCAACTCGGAGGATGACGAATATCACAATGGAGACCAGGAACAACGTCAGGATGCCCTGGAGCAGGCGGCGAAAGAGGTAGACCTTCATGTCCATGACCAGAGGGTACCTATAGCGTTAGAGGTACGCAACCAAGCATAGAACACAGAAAGGGCGTCCCGAGAGTCGGGGCGCCCTTTCTTATCGTCAAACAATAGCAGGAGTTAGTGCAGCGGTGAGCAGTCTGCGGGGATCATATGCCGCACCAACTGAGCAACGGGGCTGGCATCCGTGTGAGGAGGCCATACACCGGTCTCGCGGAACTTGGCTCGCACCTCGTCGCGGTGGGCCCAGTCCTTGAACGGGAACAATTGAATCATGCGGTTCAGGTTACCAAGAGAGCTTGTGAAGATGCCGGCAACCGGATAGATCTCGGCTCGTCCAGCAATAGCCTCACCAAACGCAGGAGAAACCTTGCCCAACGTGCCGGGAGCATAGGTGTACTGACGCATTTCATAGAGGTTGCCCCACTGCTGAGGGCCCGACCAGTCCGTCATGCCCTTCACCGGGTCAAGGATGTCCGTTTCCATGGTGACTATGGCACCCGGGACACTGGGGGGCCAATTCCCTGCGGCGTCCTTGGCGGATTCGGCACGGACCTCTGCCCGGTGCTGAAGGCTCTCATACGGCCAGATGTGTATTACCTCATTTAGCGGACCAATCTCCGTGTGCCAGAGGCCGCCCAACTGAGAGTACTTAGCCCTGGTCTGATAGGCATCCCCAAAAGCCTTCTCCCACTCGGCAACTCTGCCGGGTTGGAGGATGTATCGCCTCATTTCATAAATCATGTGTCGCCCCTCCTGAAGTTAAATAGCCAATATTTCGTCTTTATGGCGCGGCGAGTGTATCAAAGGTACAACCCATTAGGCAAACACTCTCAACGTCCTGCGTCCTGGCCATCTCCATTAGGTAACCGTAGGCTTATGGGTCAAGGGCACGCCCTTGTGGGTGCAGGGTGAACACTGCCAGGTCATACAGGTCCAGAATTAGGCCTTTTGCTCACCCACTGCCGCGAAGGTCTGCATAATCGCCTGCGCTGCCAACCGCTGCGCCGCCGGGATCTCCTTGGGACCGCCAAGAGCGTAAGAGGCCAGGATGACCTCCGCGCACTCTTCGATGATCTTGTGAGCGTCAACCGCGTCCGGCACGTCCTTGCCGAATGACAGCACGCCGTGGTTCCCAAGAAGCAAGCCTCGAATCTGTTCTTTCCCATCGATGGCCTGCTCAATCAAATCCACCGACTCCTGTGACCCTC
>CAUZTE010000111.1:0-5495 GCA_963582565.1 Dehalococcoidia bacterium
TCTTGGCGTCCTGGTCCATAATCAATCCTCCTGTAATTTGGGCTTGTGCATTGGTATCTGGCACTCCCCCGCTCAATTTTGTGGACGTATAGTATCCGTAGAGGCCAGCTTTGCCAACATGTGAAGGGGGACGGATGGCCCCGTTTTAGGGTCTTTTGGCCCTGTCTCTCCAAGCCTTCCAATGGAGTATTCTCTTGTTGACGTACTGAGTTCTCTCTAACGTCATGTCTCCGCAGCTATTGAACAGCGGAGGCAAGTTGTATATCCTAGGCCAACTAGTTAGAAGATAAGGGAGGCACGTATGACCACAAAGGATTCAAGGACACTGCTGCACACCATTGAGGGCCCAAAGGGCAAGGCCGGGTTGTTCGAAGTTATTAACTCCGGTCAGGCACAGCCGAAGTACGAAGTGGACTTTGGTGGCGCAACCACATCGTTCAGCAGCATGGGAGAGGCCTACATCGAGGCAGGCGTTCTTTCCGGCACACCCACCTAACCACACCAGAACGTAGAGAAGAGCACGCCCCGGCTATTGCAGCTTGGGCGTGTTTTTTATTTGCCTGGACTAACCCTCGTCGACGGCCGTGCGTTGGGCTATGACCCGAGGCGGTGGTTCAGGTTTCTTGGCTGCAATGAAGAAGACGGTCCCAAGGCCGGTAAGCAGCGCCAGGATGACAAACCCCATCTGGTAGTCCCCCTGCCAGTCCGCCATGAAGCCTGCAAACACGGGCCCTACGACGTTGCCCACCGTGATGATCAATGAAGAGAATCCCATGATGGTTGGGAGCGACGACCGGCCAAAGTAGTCGGCACGGATCGCTCCCATCAGTGGTCCTCGTGTACCCCAAGCAAGGCCGTGGATAATCGCAAAAACATAGATTAGGAACAGAGAAGACGCAAAAGCGATTCCGATGAGTGCAACGGTGTGAGCCAGCATACAGGCTGCGGAGATCAGGCGCTTGTCCAATCTATCGCCCAGAAGCCCGCCACCCACCTGCCCAAAGATGGACGTGGTAGTCATGACGGTCACCACTATTGCTGCCGATCCCAAGGACATGTCCATGCGATCCACAAGGTGCGGAATAAGGTGCACCATCAGCGCACCCACAACCAACAGGGCACTGCCATGTCCAAAGGAGATGAGCCAAAAGGCCGAGGTTCTCATGGCCTCTTTTGCGGTGAAATCACCATCGTTAGCAGAGACGGCTGGCTTGCCATCAACAGTATCCGGCTTCGGTGCCCCGTCAGGTAGCAGGCCGTAGCGCTCCGGAGTTGAACGCATGAGGGGGACGAGAGGAAGACCCGCGCCAAGGATGATCCACCCAGAGGCGAATGCCGTACTACGCCAGCCGTAGGTAGTCAGAGCGTAGGCTACAAGTGGCACGACCATACCACCAATGCTCACACCAGTTGCGGCAATGCCCAACGCGGTTGCTCTGTGTTTCTCAAACCAGTTAGCTACAGTTACGAACAGGGTGAGGAACCCCCCCAGGCTGGAGCCGATGGCGATGACGACAAAGGCCAGGTAGAAGGTGAACAGCGAATCGATGGTGCTGAGGTACATGAATCCCAGGGCAAAGATAACAAGGCCCACGGCCAGTACCATGCGAGGCCCGAACCGTTCAATCATCCATCCCTGCAGCGGCCCCAGCAGCCCACTCTCTACGCGCAGAAGAGAGAATGACCAGGAAAGCGATGCCCTGCTCCACCCAAACTCCGCCTGGAGTTGAACAAAGTATGCGCCAAAGGCCTGGAACAACAATGCACCCTGCAGCATCTGCAGCATGAGCGCACCGGCAACCACCCACCAGCCGTAGAACAGGCCTCGTCCGGGTTTCTCGTCTATGTCTTCACTCGTCACTCAGGGCATACCTCACTAGTAGTTTGCCGTAGGCACTGGGGTAAGGAGAAGCCGGTGCCGTGCCTTCGCTAAAGGCCCAGCCGTTCTTTGGCGCGCTTCAATGCGGCTGCTACCTGCGATGGTGCAGTGCCGCCGGGGACATCGCGGGCGGCTAGGGCAGAAGCCACGTTGACGCCCAGGATGTCATTATCAAACTTGGGAGAGAAGCGGCGGTACTCTTCCAACGTCATCGCGTCGAAGCGCTTGCCGGACTCGCCAGCGTAGCGCGTCAACTCTGCGACGATGCCGTGGGCCTGCCGGAACGGCACACCTTTGCGAGCCAGGTAGTCGGCAAGCTCCGTCGCCAGGCTGTACCCACCACCGTCCGCCGCCTGAAACATGCGTTCAACGTTGAACGTTGCGCCATCCACCATGCGTGTGAACGCAGCTAGCGTGGGCAGCAGCGTGTCGACGGTATCGAAGAGCGCTTCTTTGTCTTCCTGCAAGTCGCGGTTGTAGGTCAACGGAAGACCCTTGATGATCGTCAGCATGGCCATTAGGTGGCCGTACACACGCCCTGTGCGACCCCGCGCCAGCTCGGCCAGGTCAGGGTTGCGCTTCTGGGGCATGATGCTGCTGCCGGTGGTGTCAGCTTCTGCGAGTTTCAGGAAACCGAACTCCTCCGACGACCACAACACGAACTCCTCACCAAACCGTGACAAGTGGGCCATGCAGGTGGCAGCAGCGGAGAGATAATCGAGAACGAAGTCGCGGTCTGAGACGGCGTCCATGCTGTTCTCCGTGATGCCATCGAAGCCAAGCTCCGCCGCCACGGACTCACGGTCGAGCGGGTACGGCGAACCAGCTAATGCGCCACTGCCCAGCGGAAGCACGTTTGCACGTACGCTGGCCTGGGTGAAGCGTTCAACATCGCGGTCAAGCATCTGTACGTAGGCCAGCAGGTGGTGGGCCAGCACGACAGGCTGGGCACGCTGCACGTGGGTGTAGCCGGGCATGGCCGTTTGCACATGTTGTTCAGCCTGGGCGATAAGGGCACGCTGCAAGCTCCGCGCCTGCTCGATGGTGTCCGCCGCCACACCGCGAACGAAGAGTCGGATGTCGGTGGCAATCTGGTCGTTACGGGAACGCGCCGTGTGGAGCTTACCGGCAGTCTCGCCAATAAGCTCATGCAGTCGCGACTCGATGTTCATATGCAGGTCTTCAAGCTCCAACTTCCAGGGGAAGGTATCGCCCGCGATCTCCTCGCGTACAACCGCAAGGCCATCGGTGATTTTCGAAGCCTCTCCACGCGTGATGATGCCCTGGCGTCCCAACATGCGGGCATGGGCTATCGACCCGGCGATGTCCTCTTTGTAGAGGCGCCGATCGTAGTGGATGGAGGCCGTGTAGCCGAGGGGTGTATATTCTTCAGGCATTACGCACCCTTCTTCGGGGCCATAAAGCGGCGACGATACGTAAGCACGCGCTCGTTCCGCTGGTTGTGGACGCGAGTCTCGATTGCCACGATGCCGCGGTCAGGCTTGGACGCGGATTCGCGCACTTCCAGCACCTCGCTCTCGGCGTAGATGGTGTCATCGGCGAAGACCGGCGCATCGTGAACAACTTTCTCGTACTCAAGGTTGGCGATTGCCCTGCCGGACGTGTCCGATACGCTCATGCCCACCGCCAGGCTCAGCACCAATGGACCAGCAATCAGGATGCGACCGTGCTGGTGCTCCGACATGACGTTGGCGTCTAGGTGCAGGGGGTTATGGTTCATGGTGATGAGGCAAAAGAGGTTGTTATCGCTCTCCGTGATGGTCTTGCCAGGCCAGTGGCGATAGACATCTCCCACCTGGAACTCTTCCAGATAGCGCCCGTAGTTGTCTTTTGAATCATAGATCATGGTTTATACCTATTCAACTCTGTCATTCTGAAGGAGGCCATTGGAAAGGTTGACTGAAGAATCCGTCCCTCATCCAATCCAGTCAACACTCAAATCGCTCCAATTCGGGTTCTCGGTTTCAATGAATGCAATTTTTTTGCTTCTGAGCCATCCTTTGATTTGTTTCTCGCGCGTGATTGCTGCCGTCACGTCTGATGTTCCCTCATAGTAGACCAACACAGTACAGCCATACCTTTTTGTGAACCCTGCTATTGTGCCTTGCTGATGCTCGTAAACCCTTCGTTCCAAATCATTGGTCATACCGGTGTAGATGGTATGAGATGAGCTGCTCATAATATAGACGTAATATTGTGCCATGTTGTCTATTACGGATTCTTCGCTGCGCTCAGAATGACAATCCCCGCCTAGGCCCTAGCTAGATGGCTCAATGACCTTGTACACCGCGTGGTAGCGGTTCCGGGTGAAGGGCCTGATCTCTTCCGGCCAGCGTCCTTCGTTGGTAGCTGCGCGGAAGATCTCGCTTTCAGGCAACTCAGGTGTTTCCACTTCGTACACAGCCATGTACTTCGGCTCACCTTCCACAACCTCGTACCGGATAGCGCTGACGACGCCGGGCACCTTGAGGATGGTGGGGATGTGCTCCGTGTCATAGACCTCGTTGAATGCAGCCTCTTTGTCCGGGTCGACGTCCATTGCTGCGATGTATATGTACTTTGCTTTCTCTGCCATGTAATACCTCCTGGATGCTTACAACCAAGGTCGGATTCTTCAGTCGTCCTGCGCCGAGGCGCTTCTCCAGCCGATGGAGAGATTCTTCTCTTCGCTCAGAATGACAACCCTATCTCAACACCGTCAGGTCACACGGGGGAAGGGCCTAGCCCTTCCCTGCCTTGCGTCGAGCTTCTGTCCGAATGGGTAGGCCAAAGACCTTGATGAAGCCTACAGACGCCTGGTGGTCATAGACATCACCCTCATCGTAGGTAGCCAGGCCGTAATCGTAGAGGGCATAGGGCGACTTGCGGCCCACCACGGAGCAGGTGCCCTTGTGCAGCTTCACCCGCACCGTGCCGGACACGAACTCCTGGGTGCTGTTCACATACGCGTCCAGGTCCTCACGGTGCTTGGAGAACCAGAGGCCGTTGTAGACCAGGTCTGCGTACTGCTGACCTACAATCTCCTTGAACCGCATCTGCTCCTTGCCAAGGGTCAGGGTCTCCAACGCGCGATGGGCATCGTGGAGCACAACGCCTGCAGGGGCTTCGTAAATCTCACGCGACTTAATGCCGACCAGGCGGTTTTCGAGGTGGTCGATGCGTCCTACACCATGCTCTCCGGCAATGGAGTTGATGTGGTTGACGATGGCCAGACCGCCAAAGGCCTCGCCGTTGATTGCTACAGGAGTGCCGTTCACAAACTCGATCTCCAGGTAAGCCGGGGCATCGGGGGCGGCCGCCACGGACTTGGTCATGAAATAGACATCTTCCGGCGGCTCGTTCCATGGGTCTTCCAGCAGTCCCGCCTCGATCGACCGACCCCACAGGTTCTCGTCGACGGAGTAGGGGTTGGCCTTGGTGTTCGGGACCGGGACGCCATGCTTCTCTGCGTACTCTATCTCCTGGTCGCGACTCATCCCCCACTCTCGAGCGGGGGCAATGACCTTAAGGTGGGGCGCAAGGGCCGCAACGCTTACATCGAACCGAACCTGGTCGTTGCCTTTGCCGGTGCAGCCGTGGGCCACGTACTCCGCTC
>CAUZTE010000112.1:0-5487 GCA_963582565.1 Dehalococcoidia bacterium
TCGGAAGAAACAATATGGCCTTGGCCTATGAGATTTTCGCGCAGAGATAGATAGTTGGTAATATCACCGTTATGGACAATGGCTATTTGGCCGTTACAGTCGACGTGCGGATGAGCATTCTCCTCTGTAGGACTTCCCACCGTAGCCCACCGGGTATGGCCTATGCCAGAAACCCCCTCTTCGATAGGAGGCATGGATTTGAGATTCTCTACAAACCCGAATTGTTTTAACAAAGCCACACCGGTGGAATTCGATATAGCGATACCACAAGAATCATAGCCGCGATATTCGAGTCGTTCGAGCGCCTCTAAGAGAAGGGGGTAAGCGGTTTTTAGGCCGGTATAACCAACTATTCCGCACATTGTGAAAGAACCCTCGATATATTCAAACTGACTAGGATACCTCTATAAAACACGCGTTGATTCCGGGATCGCATCTTGGATGAGTTTCATGTCACTGATATCAGCACCATGGCCGATCATGGTTCCTGGTCGGAGAGTCACTCGTGTCCCAATTCTTACATTAGCTGAGATTAATGAACCGCAGCGTGCCTCAACATGAATACCATTCATGTTTATATTTGCGTTGTCGCTCATAGCCGAGAGAAATGGGCCCATGGATGTGCTTTCCCCTATGATCGTATCTGTTAGATGGGAGTGGCTCCCTATTTGAACTGAATCTCCAACGATGCAATTGCGCAGTTGGGAATACGCTTCAATGACCACGTTGTTTCCAATGCTCGTGTAAGGAAAGATTACTACCCCCGGCCCTACCTCGCATCCCTCGCCAATAATCACAGGCCCGATAATATAGCTGTTAGAACGAACGACACTGCCCCGCTCGATTCTTACCTCGCCTTTTAGGGTTACGCCCGGCTCACATTGACCATTGCACTCTCCTTTAATGCTTGACAGGGCAAGACCATTCAACCGTAGCAAGTCCCAGGGATAAACCGCATCCCACCAATCTGCAGTGGTCTTACAGGCCGAAAATTGATTGCCATCCTTGATCATCTTGTTGATAGCATCGGGCAAACTTAATTCTTCAGAAAGGTAGGAGAATATCTCTCGGGTCAGCGAATATACCCCCGTATTGATCCAGGGACTCGCTTGCTCTTCAGGTGATTCCACCAGGTTAGTTGCCATGTCGTTTTGGACTTCTACGACCCCGTGTTGGTCGCCTCGTGCTTGATCTGTTACAAGGATGGCATTCTCAGTTGAGCGAGCAAGTTCACCGATTGCCGCAGCGCTGATAATGTTATCCCCCGGTAGAACAAGGAAATGCTGTGCAGCGGTCTCTTGGGCAGCATCAAGGGCATGTCCAGTACCAAGTTGGTTCTCCTGCACCACGTACTGTAGTGTGACCCCCATACGTTCACCGGAGCCAAGATAGTCTTGCACCATCTCTCGTTGATACCCAACCACAAGGACGATGTCACGGATACCGTTGGCTGCCAGCGCCTCGATAACAAATTCTACGATGGGTTTGTTTCCAACTGGGAGCATGACTTTGGGTCGTAACGCGGTGAGGACAGAAAGCCGCTCACCTCTTCCAGCCGCGAGGATGATGGCTTGTGTAACCGTGGGCTGCTGACCGGAATTCAATGAATCATCTCCTCTTCAAAAGGCTATGGGCGATACTGCTTCGATAGCTAGCATAGTAACGGTAATGCTGTGTCAATGCTATTCATCGGGTAAATTTCTTCGTCTAACTATCATTGGAGTGCTTCTCTTCCTCATCCTCCCCGGGAATTACAAATCAGAGCTTCACAACTTCATATGCAAACGTAGGCCATTGCGATGAATTATTAGCGCCCTGCGGCTCGCATCGCTTCGGCAAGGGCTTTGGGTCTGCGGCCTCGACGTTTGATTACCCCGGTTAGTTGGAGGGCCTGAAGCCCTTCATTCACTGTTAACGCAGGGTGCGTGTTGATGTCGAACAAGTCTGACCAGGTGTAATTCGCCGCCAGCACGGGCCCTATTTCCTTTGCTTCAATGATGCTGATGACTTGTGGGCTTCCTTGCACCCAATACTCTGCTATGAGTTCCAATCCTGGGGGGTACGCCCACTTAGCGCGACGTTGGGATGCCTCGTCGATCTGCTGTCGAGTCAGATGAGGCTTGTAGGTCATCAACGTCACAAAAAGCATCGGCTCCCTCAAGGGATTCGCAGAATGAGGCCAGTATAGCAGGGGCTTTGATGGAAATGCGTTGCGTCCAAGCTTTGGATACGCCCAACGCAAATGCGATTGAAGTCGGCAGACTGGCTAGTACTCAGGAACTCGAATTAGCTTGAAATGCCCACGAGCTCCGCCCGTTCGTGCCAATCCCACGACACAAAGCGCACACACTTACACCGAAGGATGGTGACGATGGTGGATGGCAGCACCGTGGTGGAGGCCAATGTGCCGCTGCCGGAGGTGCAACGATATGCGCTGGACCTGCGCTCGCTGACCCATGGTCGGGGGTCGTTCAAGATGGAAGTCGATCACTACGAGCCGTTGCCGCCCAACATGACCCAGAAGGTTGTTGATCAGCACAAGGAGGCGGAGGCGGCCAAGGCATAACATCTCGATTTGGCTGCATGACGCACATAAAAAGAGAGCCCCCGATTTACCGGGGGCTCTCTTGCTGTTGCTTGTTTATTCTAGGTATTGGCAGACCACACGGTGTAGTAGTTCTCACCTCGGATGACCGCCACCATCTCAGCTCGCTCCAACCGACGTAGCTCCTCAAGGGCGTTCTCACACTCCTGAATCAGCTCCGGGTTACCGGTGTCGGACGCCCGCTTCAAGAGCTGATCGTAGATGCCCATTCGGACAAAACTTTCCACACTCTTGGTCCAGGGGAACATGGTCACGTTGGTGGGACGGGGCAGGCTGGGACGCTGTCGACGTATGTATCGGAGCCTGTCCTCTGGCCCCCGAGACTGTGAGGCGATGCGGATGATGGGTGCGTCGGTGTCGCTGGGACGTACATCGATCACAAGGCTCTTACGAATCATTCCGAACAGGATGGAGATGACTTCTGCCTCTTTGATGCTGTCCAAGACCCGTTCCAGGTCTACTTGAAAGTCATCTTCCACGGTTGTGCTCCTCTGATGGGCTACTAGCTAATAACTCGGGTTGATACCACCTTCCAGGCATCATGAAATGCGACGGGTGGAAGGATGATTCTCAATCTAGCATGGCCCTATATGGGTGTCAAACAAGGAATGCCCGGATTGTTGCTGCGACTTCAGCGGGTTGCTCTCTAGGCATGAGATGGCCTGCCTGGGGTATGACGCAAAGCTGGGTGTCTGGAATCATCCGGGAGAGATACTCCATTGCGCCGGGAGGGCTGATCGCATCGTCTCCACCTCTCATCAGGAGCGTTGGCGCTTGGATCGAACCCAGAGAAGACGAGATGTCCGTCCTGTCATCAACAAACCACGAGGGGGTGGCCTCAGGCATCTCCTTGGTGAAATCAGGCCGCCAATCTTCTGCATTGAACTGGGTCATGTCCATGCCGCCGGAAGTGCCAGCGAGCACCAGCTTCTCAATGAGGTCTGGCTGCTCCAAAGCCATCAGCAGTGCAACGACCCCTCCCATGGACTGAGCGATGATATGCATTGGCTGCTGAACCTGCTTGAATACAAAGTCGACTAGATCAGTGAGTTTTGAAACGGAGGGGTCGTGAGGAGCATCACCAAATCCTGGCCAACCGATAAACACCTGCTTCAAAGGTATATCTAGCAATTCAGCTACAGGTTCCCAAAAATCGGCCATTCCGCCAGCGCCTGGTAGAAAAATTATCTGGTCGGCCAATACATCTCACCTCAACTTCTATGGCGTATATCTTCACATATTAAAGGGTTCTCAAGCTGCCCGTGCTATGCTGAACCCCTATCTAGAGAGCGGTGAAAGCACAGTCGATGCAGTTACCAGGTGCCTTGCAGAAATTTAAATGGCTGGCAAAGGTGATAAGCCTGCCCGCCCGGTTGCGCTGGCGACGGTGGCTGGGGTTCACTGCCCTCCTCGTTCTGGCCATGGTGATGATGCGCGGAGAGGTCTTCGCCCTGACGCCCACCACTCGCGCCACAGCTTCCAGCAGCTTCTCGCTGGAGGGGTGGGTCACCAAGAACCTCACAACCAAGGCACTGGGCGGTCTGTTCGACTTCCTGCCGGGGCGAGGTCACTCCGAGGAGGAACGCGAGTCCGCCGTACGCAGGTACTTCGATCTTGGTGACCGGGTTCGTCGCATGGAGGGGACACTGGCACTATCGGTGGCCAGTGGAGGCGTAGGAGGCGAGGACAACCCGGAAGCGGCGGCCCTTGAGGAAGAGTTGGATGGGTTGCGTGAACAGCGCGATGCCCTCAGCGGGCTGGTGGAGGCTGAGCTTGAGAAAGTCGTCGCAGAGGTGCTACGGGAGCAGGACCTGGGCAGGACCTGGGGTCCCTTTGAGCCGCTGTTCCCTCCCGTGTCGTTTCGGCTTGAGCGGTTACCGAAACTTATCGTCGTCTCGCCCAGGGATCGCATAGCCACCCTGGAAGTCCACCTGCTGGAATCAGGCTTGTCTATTGCTGAACGGGAATCGCTGGAAGCAGAAGTCGGCCCTGACCAGAACCGCTCCGCCCTGGTCACCGGCCTTGGCGGGTTGGCCACCTTCCCATCGTTGGTCTCGGACTCCCAGTCGCTACGGTTTTCACTTCAGACCATCGTCCACGAGTGGCTTCACCACTATTTCTTCTTCCACTCGTTGGGGCAGTCGTATTTCGATTCCGCGACCATGACCACCCTGAACGAGACGGCTGCGGACATCGGTGGGAAGGATCTGGGCGACCTTGCGTTCATTGCCCTTGGCGGCGAGATACCTCCAACGCGCGACGAAGACTCGACCGAAGCTCCAATCGACAGCGACCACTTCGATTTTAATCAAACGATGCGCGAGACCCGACTGCGCACGGACGAGTTGCTTGAAGCGGGCATGATCGACGAAGCAGAGGCGTACATGGAAGAACGACGGCAGATATTCCTGGAGAACGGGTATCCAATCCGCGTCCTCAACCAAGCATACTTCGCGTTTCACGGCACCTACGCGGAGAACGCTGCCTCCGTAAGCCCTATAGCAGGCGAACTGCGCAAGGTGCGGGATGACAGCGACGATATCGGCAGGTTCATCCAGCGTGTCAGGGGCTTTGGCAATTACCAATCGTTCCAGGAGTATGTGGAACAACTACCGTAACCAGTGCGAGCACCTGGATAACCGTCAGGAACGTGGGTCCATGGAGTGTCCTGGTTGCTCTGGCTTCCTGTGTACGATACCCTCCACTACCAAGTAACCCTGGCCAAGCAATCCTGGAACATAGAGAGACGCGTCATTCAAAGAAACAGCAATTTCCTTATCACATGCCGACCCACCAACGTTTGGGGGCCTGTGGCTCTGGTTGCCCTGATTGCCGCGATGACCGTGCTTGCCCTTTTCTCTCGTGACCGCGCATTCTTCGCA
>CAUZTE010000113.1:0-5481 GCA_963582565.1 Dehalococcoidia bacterium
GCAGATGACCGTTTCCAAGAACTACTGGGTGGGGACCGCCAGTACGGATGGCAGGCCTCACATCATGCCGGTATGGGGTCTGTGGTTTGAGGGAGCGTTCTACTTCGGTACAGACGCAAAATCACGAAAGGCGCGCAATTTAGAGGGTAACCCGAAAATAGTTGCGCATCTTGAAAGCGGTGATGAGGCGGTGATCCTAGAAGGTTCGGCTGAGAAGGTGACCGACACTGATTTCCTGAATCGGTTCGCCGACGCCTACAAGGTGAAGTACGAGTTTCGACCAGACTTGATTGACGATACCACCGTCACGTACACGCTGGCTCTCCGCGTAGCCTTTGCCTGGATGGAAGCCAATTTCCCGCAAACCGCTACTCGCTGGGTTCTCCCAGAGGCGTAGCCCCTTGTTCTACAGCTTCCGCATCTCCCGGGCGTAGTACGACACGATTGCGGTCAGCGCGACTCCGATTCCTGCACTGATGCCTACCGCCTTGGCTGGCCCCCAAAGCTCTGCCATGCCCCCTACCATGACCATCGCCAGCGGCAGGACGCCTATGGTCATGCTGACGATGCCGAGCAAGCGGCCGCGAGTAGCATCGTCCGTGGACAGGATGATGAGCACGGGCTGCATGGTCGCGAACCCCGCTATACCCATACCGGCTACTACCAGTGCCGCGATGGACAGTGAATAGACCTGTGATAGGGAAAAAACAAAGAGGCCGATAAGGGCGATAAGCGTCCCCTTGTAGTAATAGCCAGACTTCTTATCGATCCGACTGCGGAGGGCGATGAACCCTGCTCCTACGAAGGCGCCGATGCCGTGGGCACCGCCAAGCAGTCCCATCAAGGTGGGGCCGACGTCCAGCACCTTCTCTGCAAACACCGGGATGAGCGGCACATAGGTGAAGAAGAACATGTTGGCCATCAGCGTGATGCTCAGTGTGCCGATGATGGCCGGGTTGTGAGCCGCTACTTTGAACCCCTCTGCAGCGGCTTGAATGGCATTGCCGCTGGCTATGTTCACTGCTCCGCTGTGCTTCGGCACTTTAACCCTCAATAGCAGGAATACCGCAGCGACATATAACACGGTGACTGCTATGTATGGCGTGGCCAGCCCCTCGCCCTTGCCAAGAGGCAGGAAGTCGATAAGCGCGCCCCCTACGAGCGGCCCTACCATCACTGAGCCCATCTGCACCATCGTCTCCAGCGCCAGAGCGTGGGAGAGGTGCTCACGGGCAACAAGATCACTTACCAGCCCTCTACGAGTCACCTGGTCCAGTGTGTGCATGCTTCCGAAGGCGAGGGTCATAAGGAAGATGTGCCAAGGCTCGATGACATCGGTCAATGCCAGGACGGCTGCCAGTATTGCGAGGCCCAGGTTGACGACGTGCCCTACCAGCAGGATGTTTCGACGGTTAAAACCATCGGCGATGACGCCGCTGACAACGCCGCCAAGGAGCATGGGGCCGAAGAACACAGCGCCTACCAGCGATGTCTGGAACGTGGAGTCCGTGAGTTGGAGCACCACGTAGGCGGACATGATCATCCACATCCAACGCCCGAGCTGCCATGCCCAGTTAGCCACCCATAGATTCAGGTATTGCTTGTTGCCCAGCACCTGCATGACAGGGGAACGGTCAGCGGATGGCGACTTTGTAGGGTGTGTGTCCAAAGGTTCGTCCATAGTATCTAGGTTACATGAAAACAAGCAGGGGAGCCCCGGTATGCCCGGGCTCCCCACTTATGCTCATAGAGAATCGTTCAGGCTTGGCCTGATGCCCAGGGATCTACCGCAAGGGTGATGCGTGCTAGCGCTTTGCCCAGGCTGGTGGCTCATCAGTCCGGCCTGCTACCCAATCGGCAATGTCGATGTCCCGACCGCGGTGCCATTCACGGTTCAACTCGTCTGAGACGTTGACCGTTATCTTGCCCAGTCCGGCGATTTCCATTTCCATGACATCGCCATTCTGGATGGGGCCCAGGCCCTGGTGGTTGGTGCCGGAGGCAATGAGGTCTCCGGGGTCCAGCTGCACAATAGAGCTCAGCCACTCGATCATCTTGGGAATCTTGTGGCCCATGTCGCTGGTGTTGTAGTCCTGGCGAATTTCACCGTTGACCCACAGGCGCACCTGGAGGTTCTGAGCGTCGGCTATCTCATCGGCTGTGACCAGGTACGGCCCCATAGGACCGAAGGTGTCGTGCGACTTCATCCACAGGAAGCTGGTGGGGTGGAGACCCCGGGCAGACACGTCGTTGAAGTTCACGTAGCCAAAGATATGGTTGTATGCGTCTTTCTCAGAGACGTTAACGCCTGTCTTGCCGATGACGACGCCAAGTTCTGCTTCATGGTGGAACACGGCCGCTTGATGTCCGGCAGGGAGCACTACAGTCTCGCCCTCACCAATGACGGACTCCGGCGATTTCAGGAAGCCGTTGAGGGGCTTGGCCTCGCTCAATGCGCCGTTCTCGAAGTAGTTGCCTGCCATTGCTACGATCTTGCCGGGGCGTGGCAGCGGCGGGCGCAGGTGAACCTGATCCATGGGGATAGGTTGGACCTTCTCAGCGATCTCCAGAATCCTAGCCCTGTATGTGCCTTCAAAATCCGCAATGACGGCATTAATCATGTCCTGGGGGGTTGGGGCGTTTATCTCAGTCAGGGACTCAGACAGGTTGTACACCTTATCGTCCTGATACAGTCCTAACTGGTAGTTGTTGTACATCACAAGCTTCATAAGAGTTACCTTTCTCCTAGACGAGAGTAATTGCTTTGGACTCGTCTACCAGGCCTAGCCTCGCATCCTGTCTGCCATTGCCTGATCTACACCGCGATCCCATGTGCGCTTCTTCGGCTCGGACACCTTCACGGTGAGCTTGCCCAGCCCCGGCGTTTCGCGCTCGACGACATCGCCGTCCTGCAGCGAACCGAGACCCTGGTGGTTGGTTCCCAGCGCGATTACATCGCCCGGATTCAACGTGGTGATGGATGAGAGCCACGCAATGGTCTTGGGAATGGAGTGGCCCATGTCGCTGGTGCTGTAGTCCTGGTTCAGTCCACCGTTGACCCAGAGCTTGACGTTGGTGTCCTGGGGATTGGGGACTTCATCAGCAGTTACCAGATACGGGCCCATAGGCGCAAAGGTATGATAGGACTTGGACTGGAGGAAGACGTCTGACCCCTTGGGGCCAAGGCCTCTGGCAGACACATCGATGAAGTTGGTGTATCCGAAAACGTAGTTGTACGCTTCATCCTCTGAGATGTTCCTGGCCTTCTTACCTATGACCAGGCCAAGCTCTGCCTCATGGTGGAAGATATCGGCGTCTTCAGGAGGAATCTCAATAGTGTCGCCATCGCCAATGACAGCACTGGGATTCTTGAGGAACCCGTTGATCGGCCTAGCCTCTTTGAGGGTGCCGTTCTCCAGGTAGTTGGCAGCCATGCACAGGATCTTGCCGGGCTTGGGGATAGGTGCACGGAGTTGTACATCTTCAATCGGGACTCCAGACATGTCCAGCATGGCAGTCTGCAGGCGGGACTTGTAACCGGACCATTTCTCAATGAGTCGGCACATGTAGTCGCCCGGGCCCACACGGGGCAACTCCTCAAGGGTCAATGACATGTCAATGACCCTGGTCTCATCCTTGTTCAGGACTCCAAGCTTGTAATCGTCAAAGAAAACCAGCTTCATCCTATTCCTCCTTGCTCGACAGCTTTTAACTGTTTTACTTCAGATAGTTCTTCAGGCGAGGATAGACCTTGAGGACGTTGCCCTCAAAGAGCTTCTTTTTGTCCTCGTCCGTGAGCCAATCGATGTTCTCGACGGTGGGTTTGATGTCATCGAAGTATCGCCCGGTCTCCGGGTCTATGGCATTGACCGCGCCGATCATCTCCGAGGCGAAAAGTACGTTATCGATGCCGGCAACTTTCACCAGCAGCTCAAGGCCGTTCTGGTCGTAGATGGCTGTGTCAAAGTAAATCTTCTTGATGAACTCATCGAAGGGCTGGAAGCCATCGCGAATGGCGATGCCACGGAATCGTCCGTATTGGTAGGGGATTGCGCCGCCACCGTGGGGGACGATGATCCGGAGTTCCGGGAAGTCCTGGAACACGGTGGACTGGTGTAGCTGCACAATGGACGTGGTGTCTGCGTTCATGTAGTGGGAGCTGGTGCTATGGAAGCTGGGGTTGCAGGTGGCGCTCACGTGAATCATGGCGGGCACGTCCAGCTCAACCAGCTTCTCGTAGAAGGGATACCACCAGTCTTTGTCGCTCAGGGGCGGGTCAGTCCAGAAGCCACCTGAGGGGTCCGGGTTCATGACGCAGCCAACAAAGCCCATCTCGTTTACGCATCGCTCCAACTCTGCAATGGCAGCCTTGGGCGGCACACCCGGGGACTGGGGTAGCTGGCAAACCGGGACAAAAATGTCCGGGTACAGGCTGACGACCCGCGCAATCAAATCGTTGCAGTGCTGGGTCCAGTAGAGACTTATCATCTCACCACCGAAATGATGGCCCATGGACGAGGCCCTGGGGGAGAAGAACATCTTGTCTGTGCCACGCTCACGCAGCCGCTTGATCTGTCCGTTCTCCAGGGTCTCTCGAATCTCATCGTCGCTGACTTTGATGGAGCCCTTGGCCGGCCTGGCCAGCTCCGCTATCTGACGGGACCTCCACGCATCAATCGCCGGTGGCAGCGTGGTGTAATGCCCGTGACTATCTATGATCATATGTACTCCTTTGTCCGTACTGTGCTTACTTCAGGTAGTTCTTGAGGCGAGGGTAGACCCTCCGAGCATTGCCTTCGAAGATCTTGGCCTTGTCCTCATCGCTGAGGCCAGGGGCGTTGTCAACATAGGGCTTGGTGTCGTCGTAGTAGCGATCAGTGCGGACGTCAATGCCTCGTACTGCGCCGATCATCTCTGACGCGAAGAGGATGTTATCCGCCGGGAGGACATCGGCCATGAGGTCAATTCCCCGCTGGTGATACACACAGGTGTCAAAGAAGATGTTGTCCATCAAGTGCTCTTCCAGAGTGGGCTTGCCCATATCCTGGATGATTCCGCGATATCGACCCCAGTGGAAGGGAACTGCGCCGCCGCCGTGGGGGATGACGAACTTGATGGTTGGGAAGTCCTTGAAGAGGTCACCCTGGATCATCTGCATGAAGAAGGATGTATCTCCGTTGATGTAGTGGGCACCCGTCCCATGGAAGTTGGGGTTGCAGGACATGCTGGAGTGAATCATGGCGGGTACTTCAAGCTCCGCCATCCGCTCATAGAGGGGGTACCAATGCTTGTCATGCATCGGCGGGTCAGTCCAGTAGCCGTCTGATGGGTCAGGGTTCACGTTGAGGCCCACAAAGCCCATCTCGTTGACGCAGCGGTCCAGCTCCTCAATGCAGTTCTCCAGGGAAATCCCTGGTGACTGGGGAATCTGGCAGACCGGGATGAAGCTATCAGGGAAAAGATCGCAGACCCGTTTGACCA
>CAUZTE010000114.1:0-5457 GCA_963582565.1 Dehalococcoidia bacterium
AGGCCGGCCTAGCTGGCCACAGTATTTCAGAAAAAATCCCGTCACAATGGCGAGGGGTGCCTGAACAAGGAGAAGGTCATGTTCGATTGGTCGTCAACAAAGGGACTCCTGACAATGGCCGGTTCAGCTTTGATGATAATGCTGGGCATCGGTATTGGCATTGGGTATGTCCTGTTCCAGCCATCGACATCCGAAGCGTCCTCGCGACTGGAAACCAACGTGGAGCGCATCACCCGGCTGGAAGCATCGATTGCTGAGAAAGACGCCCGATTCAATGACCTCCTGAACGAGGTTTCCAGTTACAAGCAGGAGATTGCACGCAACAAGGCCACCAATGAAGGCCTCATGGAGCAGATATCCCGGCAAAAGCTCGTCGTTACGGATGCAGAACGTGCGGAGACGATGGCGCAGAACGCCCTTGTCACCAGCCAGAACGAAGTCGCAACCCTTGAGGACGAGGTATCCACCATGGTCTTATTGCAGGGTCACCTGGCCGATCTGGAAGGCAGCATCGAACCGATGGACAGCGACCGACTGCTTTTGGTCGAGCTACGGAAGAGCATGCCTGACACCCAGGAAGAGGCCGTGAAGTATTGGAAGAGCGTGAAGGATCAAGCCGTGAAATCTGATCCTAGCCTCGGTACCAAAGTGGATAGAGTCATCAGGATGTTACCCACCTACTTTGATTGGATAGATGGGACGTACACGGACACGTGCGATTCCGTCTTAGCCTTCCTCGATTCCGGTGCCGTTGAGTTCGGCACAATGTCCGGAGACCTGCAGAACGACATTTTCCTGATAATGATCAATCGCATGGACAGTGCCCTAAACCTGGTTGGCAACTAAGTCCATAGCCTAAAAAGAGGGTAACGAGGAGCGGAGTATGAATCGGAGTATCGCAGCAATCCTGGCCATCTTGGCCCTGACATTGCTGTTAACCGGCGGTGCTGGCGCAGTGCGCGCTGACGGACACGATGCCGCGGTAGGCGTAGAAGTGCCAACCACAAACCCAGAGATTCCTGAGGTCGCATCGCCGTTCCTCAGCTCGGTGGCAGGTTTCGCCAATCCCGCTCCGTTCACGTATCTCACGCCCATCAGTGACCTGCTATCAAGCTCCGTTGGGCTGATGGCGCGAGGCTTTGACCCTCGCCCGGCCCTTGGCATCGCAAACCAGTCCAAACGCAGCAATGCGCCACCCCCCGGACTGGCTTGGGAAGCATTGCCAGAAGTCTTCATGGCCCCTACAACGCCGCCGAACGCAGTCGCGGTGCAGGGCGCAGGCCTGGTTCCCTTTCGCGACCCCGCACCGGCTTTCAGTAGGAACATCCTGATACCACGGGACTTCTCCAGCGCACCGCTGCAGACGGAGCCCAGCATAGCCGTGAACCCCAATGACCCCGACCATCTGGTCATGGGCTCAATCGATTACAACTTCCCCAATGTCACCAACTACGTCTCCATTGATGGTGGTGTGACTTGGGAAGGCCCGTTCCGCCCTTCTTATCTTGCAGAAGACATCGGTTCCGGCGGTGACGCTGTCGTTGCGTTTGGTCGCGATGGCAACGTCTACATCATCTTCATCTCCATCGGCGTTGAAGAGTTCACTATCGGCCCGGCAGCAGACCAGGCCGTCGTCTCCAGCATCGGCATCGCCAAGTCTGAGGACGGTGGACGGACATGGGGTGAGCCGGTCTCAACCTTCCGTAGCGGCATCAACAAGAACCTCACGCCTGGCTTGGGCGACCAGCTCCAGGGCGATATCGCCATCGGCTTCCTGGACAAGCCCTGGATAGATATCGGTCCAAGCGCGGACGACCCGGACGTGGACGCCATCTACGTGACCATGACAGAGTTCACGTCGCGGTTCCCCATCATCTTTCCCTTCGGCGGAAACTTCCCGTTCTTCGGAATCCCGGTCCTTGAGACGGCCATCAAGGTGGTCAGCTCCACGGACGGCGGTCAGACCTGGAGCGACGCTACAACAGTCGGCCCCGTAGTGCGACGGATTTTCGCCAGAGGCGGTTCATCTGAAGAAGACTTGGACGCTGAGACTGCGGACGAAAAGCTCCAGGATGCACCCAGCGGCGCGGTCGGCACCCAGCGTGTCCTGCAAGGCTCCCAACCGGCAGTTGCCAACGACGGCTCGCTCTACGTGACATGGCTTGATTCCACCGACGACGACTCGATGGAAGGGCTGGCCGAGAACTACGTCGCCCGCTCCGACGATGGCGGGGTGACCTTCGGCGAGCCCATTCGCACATCGGTATTCAACGAACCGGGATTCCTGCCCCGCAACGGGTTCTTCCGATACTGGGGCTCAGCCTTTCCGCAGATAGCGGTTGGCCCGGACGATGAGGTGTACGTGGTGTACACCGCCAAGCCCCCGGACGACCCCACGGACGATGGTGATATCTACTTCGTACGTTCAGCAGACCGTGGCGAGACCTGGGCCCGGCCCGTAACCCTGAACGGGGATGACACCGATCATCTGCAGTTCTTCCCAAGCATCGCCACGTCGCCCGATGGCACGCTGCACGTCATGTGGGGCGACTTCCGGGACGACCGTGCTCAGGTCCGTTATCAGATCTACTACACCACGTCCGACGATGGGGGCGATTCCTGGGGATTCACGGACGAGACCCTGAACATAGACACCCCGGATACCCGCGTCTCTGACTTCCATTCCAACGCAAACAAGGGTTTCCCCGGCGGGCAGTTCATTGGCGACTACTTCTCCATTGCTGCTTCGGATAAAGACGCATACCTCACGTGGGCTGACACCCGCCTTGGCGAGTTCGGCCCCGTCAACCAGAAGATCGGGTTCACCAGACGTGCGCCCATCCAGGCGCCGGAAGTATTCCTGAACCCGCCGGCAGGCCCCGGCGGACAGCCGGTGACGCTGCAAGGCTTCAACTTCCAACCGGACATCAATGTCATCATCCGCGTGAGCGGCGTGGCCGTTGCCACAGAGCGGACCAACGAGCTTGGCAGGTTCACCAGCCAGGTCTTCATACCCATCTCAGGCGAGGGTGCCCACGCTGTGAACGTGTTCGACGACTCCGGTAAC
Source organism: Dehalococcoidia bacterium (assembly GCA_963582565.1). Classification (GTDB taxonomy): domain Bacteria; phylum Chloroflexota; class Dehalococcoidia; order Lucifugimonadales; family UBA1127; genus UBA1127. The sequence continues at coordinate 3,068 of CAUZTE010000114.1, forward strand.
GCAGCAACGTCGTCGTTCTTCATGGAGTTCGGCTTCGATAACGTTCAAGAGACCCAGGAGTTGCTCGCCGAGCGTATAGCGGACCTCGAATCGCGTATCGATGGCATCAGCGGAGAGTTCGAGGATGTGCTCCGAGCCCAGATAGACGCATTAAAGGCTGGGATCGTGGTACCGGAGCTACCGGAGATTCCAGCGCCCATCGTTGAGGACACCCAGGCGCCGTGGTGGCTCCTGATCGCTGGCGTAGCAGGCACGGCTGTCGTCGTGGCAGGCCTGACCTACTTCGTTGCCAGGCCCAAGCAGCCAGAGCACTGGCAGAACGTCTAATAGCTAGCATCCCCTTCCCACTCGGGGGAGAGCCATGGTGGGGGAGCTAAGTGGGCCAAGCTCCGTTCGTGGTGAGCCTATCGAACCATGAGCGGATAAACAGCATGTACAACCGTCAGGGAACATAGGTCCAGGGTTGAACCCTGGCGTCAGGGAATTTGGGTCAAGGGCATCGCCCTTGTAGGTGCAGGATGAATCCTGCCAGGCCATATGGGTCAAGGGCATCGCCCTTGCAGGAGAGAATAATGCAGGTTCGTCGTAAGTCGTGGTTCGCAGTAGGTATCATCTTGATTCTGACCTTGGCCCTTGGCGTCACCTCCGCCCTTGCCGCGGAGCCCGAGCAGTCTCAGACAGGCCCTGCCGTCGACAAAGTATTGTTCAAGGCGTTCCACGTGGACCGCGCGCCCCTCGACCTTGCCCAGAGCAACATGGACCTCTACCTCTTCGGACTGAAGACGGCGGCGGCCATTGAGCTTCGCGGCTCCGACGACCTACAGATTTTCGAGGCCCCTGCCACAACATTGTCCCTCATTTTGAACCCGGCACCAGCGCCGGAAGGGCAGCTCAACCCCTTCTCCATCCGCGATGTCCGGTGGGCCATGCAGTTCCTGGTGAACCGCGATTTCGTTGCTGGCGAGATTTACCGTGGCATGGCTGACCCCATGGTCACCCACGTCAGCCCTTCAGACTTTGACCAACTCACGGTGTTTGACCTCATCCGGGAGCTCAACATCCGTTTCGATCCTGAGTTCGCCGGTGCCCTCATCAAGACCGCAATGGAAGACGCCGGCGCGGAGATGGTCGACGACGTATGGAACTTCAACGGCCGTCCTATCCGTATCAAGTTCATCGTCCGCATAGAAGACGAGCGCCGGGAGATTGGCGACCTGGTTCGTGCGGAGCTTCGTGAGGCAGGCTTCCAGGTAGACCCTGTCTACCAGAACTTCGCCCCAGCTATCCTGACTGTGTACTCAACCAACCCCCAGACCTTGAGTTGGCACATCTACACAGAGGGTTGGGGCCGTTCCGCGCCTGACCGCTACGACTTCTCCTCTATCAACCAGTTCGCCGCGCCGTGGACGGGCAACATGCCCGGCTGGCGTGAAGCAGGTTTCTGGCAGTACGAGAACGAAGAGCTCGACGAGGTAGGTAAGCGAATCTTCACCGGGCAGTTCCGTAATCTGGAAGAACGCAACGAGCTCTACCGTACCGCTACTCAACTCGCCCTGGAGGACTCCGTTCGAATCTGGGTGGCCACGGTGGAGAACAGCTTCGCAGCCGATAAAGGACTCATCGGCGTCACTCAAGATCTTGTCGCAGGCCCCAAATCGCCCTGGACTCTGCGTGAAGCTTCCATCCCCGGCAAGAGCGAGTTGATTGTAGGCAACCTTTGGGTCTGGACTGAACGCACCACATGGAACCCCGTGGGCGGTATGACAGACGTGTACAGCAATGACGTCTGGAAGAACCTGAACGACCCGCCGTTGTGGAATCACCCCTTCTCCGGCGTACCGGAGCCCATGCGAGCAACGTTTAACGTGAACACCGCTGGTCCGACCGATAAGATGTCCGTGCCCTCAGACGCGTTCATGTTGGATACAGAGACAGACACATGGAAGACCATCGGCAGTGGCACCAGAGCCACCAGCAAGGTCACCTTTGACTACTCCAAGTACTTCTCCTCAGAGTGGCATCACGGCATACCCATCAACATGGCGGACGTGCTCTACTCCATCTACCAGAACTTTGACATCGCCTACGACACGGATAAGTCCCAGGTGGAGCGAGCCCTGGCCGTCACCGCCCGTCCCTTCCTGGACACCTTCAAGGGCTTCCGGATTCTCGACGACAATCGCCTGGAGGTCTACGTCGATTTCTGGCACTTTGAGGACAACTACATCGCCTCCTACGCCAGTCCAACCAGCGTGTCCATGCCGTGGGAGATCCTGGCAGCAATGGATGACTTGGTGTTCGATAAACGACGTGCGGCCTACAGTGACACCGCCGCCGGTCGATTCGATGTGCCCTGGATCAGCCTGGTGATGGATCGCGATTCCCGACTC
>CAUZTE010000115.1:0-5447 GCA_963582565.1 Dehalococcoidia bacterium
ACTCACCTTGGCGGAGAGTGCGACTAACCGTTCAGCGTATTCCAGCGCCGCAGTCTCATCATGGATGGAGCATGGGCCAACGATCATGAGCAACCTTGGGTCCGTGCCGTCCATGATGGCTTTGACCTGAGCGCGACCATGCACCACGTGTTCAGCTATCTCCTGTGTGATGGGAGATTCCTCTGCAAGACTATTGGGGCTGACCAGGGCCGATGTGCTCACGACGTTCACGTCCTGTACTGTTGTTTTGCCATAACCTCACATCCTCATTGATCGGGGTGCTTGTGCATCTGGCCTAAAGCCCAACAAAAAACCCCCGTCCAATTCTCGGCGGGGGTTCAGCGTCAAAACTCTTGGTTCTCTAGGGACTACGCAATGCCACCCCTGCCGGTAAATATGCCGGTAAAGTAATAAAATTTCTCTGTAAACTGGTAGTGCATTATGTTATTCATAACTACTTCATCCTACAGGACGTGCCAGGTTTGTCAACCGTATTGCGTCACAGCACTTTGGGCACACATCAAACTAGCCCTCCCATCGCGCCGTCGATGTCAGGGCTCTCACTAGTGGGTTCGTCCAGAGGGGCTGTCCGTTTGGTAACAGCCCCTCTGGTACTTATGCTGTTTGTGCTTCTTGAGAAACGAGAGGCTGACCTTCCAGGCTATCCAGGCCACGACGGACGCTGTTCAGCACGATGGAAAGATGCTGTTCCAGGTTGTAGAGCGTCTCCTGCGAGTAACGGTTGGCCTCTTCCACGCGGTTGTCAGCAAAGCTCTGAGCTTCTTGCATTGTCTGGTGAGCCTTCTTCTGGGCGTCCTGCACCAGAGCGTCTGCACGCTGTTTGGCCTCTGCAAGCATCTCGTCTGCCTGTGCCTGAGCTTCGGCGACGATCTCACTCTCGTTCACCTTGGTTCGGCCCTCGTCTTCTGCTGAACTCTTGATGCGTCGTGCATCCAGCAATGACTGGTTGATGATGGCCTCACGTCGCGCCATCACCTCATCGGCCTCCTGGATGTCCTTGGGAATCCCAAGGCGCATCTGATCAACCAGTTCCAGAGCCTTCTCCTGGTCAACCAGGATCTTGCGGGTGCCGGGAACCTTCCCGCTTGTAGTGGCCAGGGTTTCCAATTTGTCTACCAAATTCAACAGATCCATCATGCCTCCTTTTATCTACTGACCCAGGGGGGTCACATTTAGTGCAGCTTGGCCTGAAGGGCTTTGACCACGTGCGGCGGTACGAGGCCAGTTACATCAGCGCCAAGCGCGGCTACCTCTTTAATCCGGGTCGAACTCAAGAACTGCCATTCCATTGCGGTCATCAAGAAGACGGTCTCTATTTGGGGTGCCAGCTTCTTGTTCATTAAAGCCATATCAAATTCGTTTTCAAAGTCGGCGCCAGCCCTGAGTCCACGCATCATCACTTCCGCGCCAATGGACTCCGCAAAGGAGACCACAAGCCCGGAGAACTCTACAATCTCTGCATTGGGAGTAGAGGCCAATGCCTCTTTGCACAACGCTACTCGCTCCTCCGTGGAGAACATCACTGACTTCAAAGAGCCCGCATACACAGCCACCACGACTTTATCGAAGAGCTGTGCGGCGCGTTTCACCACATCCAAATGCCCGTTGGTGATGGGGTCAAAAGTTCCAGGATAAAGAGCAGTGGCCATTACTCGCCCCCCTGTTGGTAAACCGTTACCATCGTCTCTCCGTATCTGCGTTGCTTGATAAGTCTAAGGCCGTCCGGCTCAGGGGGAAGGTCCTGCCTTCGGGAATGTTCAACAGCAACCACGCTCCCTGAATGGGAAAGCGAGGACTCGCCTATTTCCACCAAAAGCGTTTCTAATTTATCGTAGGAATAGGGCGGGTCCAGCAGGATGACGTCGTACGACCCATCCAACATGGTTTTCGCACGTTCGGCCGGAGCCCGGTGCACTGCCCCAAAAGAGTCATAATCCAGTGATTTTAGGTTCTCCTTGATCGCGGAGCATTGCCGGGCGTCACTCTCAAAGAAATCAACCCACTCCGCACCGCGGCTCAGCGCTTCAACGCCCAACGCACCGGTGCCGGAAAACAGGTCCAGAACTCTGGCAGCGTCAAGGTATGGTTCAAGCATGGAGAAGATTGCGGAGCGAACTAAATTGGACGTAGGCCGAGTCTTCTGTCCTGTAGGGGACTTCAATAATCTGCCTTTGGATTCACCGCCGATAACTCGAACGCTCACGTATCTACCTCCCAGCGACTGACGGACCGGCATTGAGGCTGCCGTTTACCCCATCGTGGTGTCACAGGGACTCATTTGGAGCTAGTTGAACCATCGATTCAAACTAGCTTATTCGGACGCGATTCTAGCATCGAGCTTTTCAAATGTAAACCCTATTATGGCAATTAATCAGAAAATCCCTTGACAGCCCCGGGGAATCCCCGTATAGTAATCTACTCGTAGAGTTATGTCCTCAGTAAACACTCAGCTTCACCGGAAATGCACCACCGTCCTCAAGGTCTGTCTTCCGTAGAACCCATGCCTCAATGGTCACGTCAAAGGACTCGCTGTGAAGGAGCGTAAGCTATATGACCCTAGCCGCCTCGTCCCGCAACAACGTCCCCATCATCCCTTCAAAGACCTATGCCAGCATACCCAAAGTCATTGAAGTCCCTAACCTGATCCAGATTCAGTTGGAATCTTTTGATTGGTTCAAAACAGAAGGCATCCAAGTCCTCCTACAGGAAATCTCACCGATTGATGACTTCACAGGGAACCGTTTTGATTTGAGCTTTCTTGATCATGCTTTCAGGGAACCCAAGTACAACATGTGGGAGTGCCGAGAGAAAGAGATCACCTACTCCGCTCCGCTCTACGTCACCGGACAGCTCAAGGTGAAAGAGACCGGAGAGATCAAGGAGCAGATGCTCTTCTTTGGTGATATCCCAATCATGACGCCTCACGGGACATTCATCATCAACGGTGCAGAGCGTGTGGTTGTGAGCCAGCTGGTTCGCTCCCCCGGCGCCTACTTCACCCTTGATGTGGACTCCGGCACTGGCCGAGGTGTTTGCTCAACAAAGATTATCCCCTATCGCGGGGCTTGGTTGGAGTTTGAGACCGGGGCACGTGACCTCCTATCCGTGAAGGTTGACCGGAAGCGTAAAGCTCCCGTCACCACCCTGCTGCGGGCGTTGGGTTATGTACGAGACCACGAGATCAACGCATTGTTCGAAGATGTGGACAACAACCCTGACCACCAGTACATCGCTGCGACGATGGACAAGGACCCGGTGGACTTCGACAAATTGGACAACATCAAAGAATCTGACCTGACATCGCTCTGGGAGCTTGTTCGACCCGGCGACCCCTACGACAAAGAGGGCGCACAGATTCTGGCCGGTGCACGGCTGGATTTCTATCGCAGATTGCGACCGGGCGAGCCCGCGAACGTTGAGAACGCCAACGCACTCCTCGATAGCCTCTTCTTTAACCCACGTCGCTATGACCTGGGCAAGGTTGGACGCTTCAAGCTCAACCGCCGCCTCGGTTCCCCTAGCCCTACGGAAGTGCGCACCCTGACAAAGGAAGACCTGGTAGCGGTCATCAAGGAGATGATCCGCATCAGCAACGGCCAGGGTAAGCCTGACGACATCGATCACCTGGGCAGCCGACGTGTACGAGCAGTGGGTGAGTTGATCCAGAACCAGCTCCGCGTGGGCATCCTACGCATGGAGCGCGTCATTAAAGAACGTATGACCATCATTGAGCCAGAGAACGTCACACCTGCCGCGCTGGTGAACATTCGCCCGGTGGTGGCTGCTGTAAGAGAGTTCTTCGGTGGCTCCCAGCTCTCCCAGTTCATGGACCAGACCAACCCGCTGGCAGAGTTGACTCATAAGCGTCGTCTCTCAGCGCTAGGACCCGGTGGCCTCTCACGAGAGCGCGCCGGATTCGAAGTACGAGACGTGCACAACTCCCATTACGGGCGTATCTGTCCTATTGAGACCCCTGAAGGCCCGAACATTGGCCTGCTGGGTTCAATGGCTACGTACGGACACATCAATGAGTACGGCTTTATTGAGACGCCATACCGGAGAGTGTTGAGGGAGTTGCCCTCCTCCGATCAGGACTTGGTGGGTCGAGCCGTCTGGACTGACCTTCCCGGCAGCGATGGAAAACCTCTTGTCAAAGCTGGCAAGACAATAACCAAGAAGATTTGGGAACAGCTTCAAACGATGCCTGCTCAGCAAGTGGCGTTGCGTCCCTTTGTCACTGGCAAACCTGAAGACATCCTATCCATGCAGGCCGATGATGAAGAGATTCACGTCATCGCCCAGGCGAACATCCCGCTGGACGCCAAGGGGCAGTTCATCCCCGACAAGGTAGAGACTCGAACAAACTCACTACCGACGATTCAGCCAATTGAAGAACTGGAACTCATGGACATCTCGCCGATGCAGATCGTCAGTGTTTCCACTTCGCTCATCCCGTTCCTGGAGCATGACGACGCCAACCGTGCGTTGATGGGTTCCAACATGCAACGCCAGGCAGTCCCGCTCTTGAAGCCAGAGGCGCCATTGGTAGGCACCGGTATGGAAGGACGTGTGGCCCTGGATAGCGGCCAGGTGGTGTTGTCCCTAACGGAGGGAACCGTGACCGGCGTGAGCGGTAACGAAGTCATTGTCACAGACAAGGACAAGAATGAAGCCCGCTATAACCTGGTGAAGTTCCTTCGCAGTAACCAAAGCACCTGCGTCAACCAACGTCCTGCGGTCACTGTTGGCCAGAAGGTCAACGTAGGCGACCCACTTGCGGACTCATCTTCCACAGACCAAGGCGTTCTCGCCCTTGGTCACAACGTGCTGGTGGCCTTCATGAGTTGGGAAGGCTACAACTATGAGGACGCCATCATCATTGGTGAGGCGCTCATTCAAGACGACAAGTTCACTTCCATCCATATTGAGAAGTACGAGTGTGAAGCCAGACAGACCAAGCTGGGCGATGAAGAGATCACTCGAGACATCCCGAATATCGGTGAAGAAACCCTCCGCGACTTGGACGAAGAAGGCGTCATCCGAGTCGGCGCCGAAGTCGGCCCTGGAGACATCCTGGTGGGTAAGATCACGCCAAAGGGTGAGACAGAGCTGACAGCCGAAGAGAAGCTCCTGAGAGCAATCTTTGGTGAGAAGGCCCGTGATGTGAAAGACACGTCCCTGCGCGTACCCCACGGGGAGCGCGGGAAGATCATTGACGTTCGAGTATCAGACAGGGAGAACAAAGAAGAACTTTCACCGGGTGTGAACCGCATGGTCAGGGTCTGGATTGCCCAGACTCGTAAGCTGACCGTCGGCGACAAGATGGCCGGGCGGCACGGCAATAAGGGAGTTGTATCCCGCGTACTGCCGGTAGAAGACATGCCTTACCTGGAGAACGGCACGCCAGCCCAGATAGTCCTGAACCC
>CAUZTE010000116.1:0-5397 GCA_963582565.1 Dehalococcoidia bacterium
ACAAGCTCGCCGACCTCGCCCGATACCGGAAGCCCCGCTTCATTGAACGACTGCATCGCCGTGCCAAGACCAGCACACTGAAGCTCACCGGCATGGACGGGCAGAATAGGGCATGACATGGCCAGAGATGTGCAAATGTCCGTACCGCCACTGGCCGAGCCGAGCAGCAGGTCACGTTTGACGTGGTCGTACACCCAGGCGAACCCCTCGGGTGGCAGCGGCGATGCCGTGGAACCGATGCCTCGAAGCCTCGATAAATCGAAGTCGCGATTAGGCTCGATGCCTGCCTTCATGCACGCTGCAAGAAAGGGCGCACTGGTCCCGAAGTAGGTGATGCCCGTCTCCTCCACCAGCCGCCACATGGCATTCATATCGGGATACGCCGGGCTGCCGTCGTACAGCACAATCGTCATGCCATGCAGCAGGCCGCCCACAAGGAAGTTCCACATCATCCAGCCCGTGGTGGTGAACCAAAAGAACCGGTCGTCAGCCGTCAAATCCAGGTGCAGGGAAAGGGCCTTCAGATGCTCTATCAGGATGCCGCCCTGACTCTGGACGATAGCTTTGGGAACACCAGTGGTGCCGGAGGAGTAGAGCACCCACAGAGGATGATCGAAGGGCACTTGCTCGAACAGCATCCGCTCGTCCTGAGCCTGTCGAAGGGCAGACGTTTGAAGTAGTTCGCTCCACGGTATGACGCCCTTTAGTCCCCCGAGCGGAGCGTCATCGTTCAAATACGACACCAACACGGTCGCCTTCAAGGTGGGAAGACTCCGCTGTATCTCCGCAGAGGCGTCCATGCGGTCGAACACCTTGCCGTTGTAGCGATAGCTGTCGACGGTGATGAACACAGTAGGTTCGATCTGCTGGAATCTGTCGATGACGTTGCGCGCACCGAAGTCGGGCGAGCACGACGACCACACAGCGCCGATGCTGGCAGTAGCCAGGAACGCAACTACCGCTTCGGGGATGTTGGGCAAGTACGCTGCTACGCGATCGCCTTTGCCTACCCCTAACTCACGCAGCCCGACAGCAACGGACGCTACCTGTCGACGGAGCTCGGCGTAGGTGAGTGTACGGGCATCGCCGCCCTCGTTACGGAACTCGATGGCCGGGTGGTCGTCGTTGCGAGAAAGCGCATGCTCGGCGTAGTTCAGCTGCGTACCGGGGAACCACTGTGCCCCCGGCATCGTGCGTTGGCCAAGCACCTGGGAATACGGTGTGTGCGACTTGACGCCGAAGAAGTCCCAGACGCTGGCCCAGAACCCTTCAAGGTCGGTAACCGACCAACTCCACAGCGCGTCATACGACGTGAAGTCGAGGCCACGTTTGTCCTTGAGCCAACCCATGTACCGCGTCAGGTTGGCGTTGGCCTTCTGCTCGTCAGAGGGTTCCCAGAGGAGGGTTCCTTCAGTCACCTTGTCCATGAAACCGCTCCGTAATTAATCAATCACTTTCTTAGGTAACCGTCAGGTCATATGGATCCAGGGCGCGCCCTTGTGGGTCCAGGACTTTGTCCTGCCTAGTAGTGGATGGCTTTGCTCGCACCGCCAGCTGCTGCGATGGTATCGCCGGTGATGGCCACCGACTTCGGTGATGCCAGGAACGCCACCACGTTAGCGATGTCCAGTGCGTCTACTGCCTGGTGGATTGAGTTGCTCTTCGCCATGTTGGCCTTGCCCTCCGGCGTCGTGCGCTCCGTTACCGTGCCGCCAGGGTGAACGACAGTCACGTTGATGCCGTGCTCGCCAAGTTCATCGGCCAGGTTCTTGGTCAGCGCCGCCACGGACACGTTGCGCATACTGCCAATGGTGTTGCCACTCTGTCGGGCAGCCATGCCGCTGATGTTCACGATGCGACCCCAGCCTTTTTCGATCATGTAGGGTGCTGCAGCCTGTGCCGTACGCAGATACCCCATGACCTTCACGTTCATATCGGCCCAAACGGCGTCCTTGGTGATTTCAGCCAGCTTCGGAGGTGGGGCGATGCCGCCAACAGTGGCTGCTCCATTGATGAGGATGTCCACACCACCAAGAGCATCTGCCGCCTGCTTCACCATGACCTTGACCGATTCGTCGTCGCTGGTGTCCACGGTAAGCGGTATGATCTTGCGTCCGGTCTCCGCCGCTATCTCCTTGGCCGTTGCGTCCAATCGCTCCTGATCACGCGCTGCGATGACTACGTCCACGCCCTCTTGGGCCAGTACACGGGCGATCTGCTTGCCGATGCCTCGACTGCCCCCGGTGACGATTGCTTTCTTTCCTGTCAGTTCCAAGTCCATGTTTTGTGCTCCTGTGGTTTTGTTTCTTTGGTTTGGCTACCTGCGCTTGGCACACTTTGACCAACATTCTTAGGCAGTCGTAGGTATATAGGTCCAGGACTATGTCCTGGCGCTGGCTATCTGGTTCACGCGCTTCACGTTATCGATGCCTACCGAGAACTCGCCCGATTCAACGCCCTTGATGACCGTGACCGCAGCGTCGCTGTAAGGCGTTGCCAGCCCCATCGCTTTGCCTTTGGTCGCTACCATGCCGTTGAGGTAATCAATCTCCGTCTTGCGACCCTTCATGATGTCCTGGTACAGCGATGGGTATCCCGCAACAGCGGGCGGCGGGCCGGAGAAGGTGGCTTCAAGCTCCGCGTTGCCCTCCCATGCTGCCTGCTCGATGTCGTCCAGCGTGAAGCTCTTCATGGGCGATGGGATGTTGTGGCCCAGCGTCCGACCGACTCTCAGCGCTTCCGCGCCAAACTTCAACATCATGCTGCGGGACTCCGGGTTGGCGCGCACCTCATGGCTGGTGAGGCCTGTCATGCCGGCAGAGGGGTTTGCCATGCAGTTGATGGCCATCTTCGACCATCGCTCGCCCCAAAGGTTGTCGGTCACGATGGTGTCGCCCGCGTGGTTCCATATCTGCTGAACCTCTCGCACGCGCTCGGTGTCGCGACCGTCAAGCTCTCCCACGGTGAAGGACACGTTGCCCTTGAGGGCCTGACTCATTGAGCCGGTCTGGCGTGCGTGGCCTGCCTCCATCAACCAGGCGGAGATAGTACTCACGCACCCAATTAGGCGATCTGCCCCCACTATGGGGGAGATCTGTTCCTCGTTAATGCTGTTCTGTGGGCTGACAAAGTATCCGTTGTCCGTCAGGAAGGGTTTCATCAACTCGATGGCCCAGGGGGTGTCGTACGATTTCATGGCCACGATGATAAGGTCGAACTTCTCCTTGAAGTTGTCCAGTTCGTCCACGTGTCGAGCGTCAACTTGCACCCGATACTCGCCCTGAACACCGTCCAGCAGCAAGCCGTCGTTCTGCATCTTCTCAACATGCTCACGCCACGGATCGAAGAGGATCACATCCTCCCCGCCGCGGGTCATGTGACCGCCAAGGGTGGAGCCGATTGCTCCAGCCCCTATAACACCGATCTTCATAACATCCCCTTTTACGCTTACCTGGTCTGCTAGGCCTGAGGAATGGTGTGCGGCTCCAGAGCCGTCGCGATGTCGGCATCGGACGACTTGCCCGGCAGCACCATGCGGGACGGCAGCACGCCATACGCTTGAGCGTTCTGAGCGGCAGCAGGCTCGGTTCCCTCCATCAGGTCCCTGGCTGCCTTCAAGATGCTCTGGCGCACCCTGATGATGGCTGTGTCCGCGCTGACCAGATGCTCCCCTGTCCTGGGCGAGATCGGGGCCCACTGATCCTCAATGAGTGCCAGGTCCTGGATGGGGAAGGACTTGATGCCGGTGTAGTTGAAGTTCTTCTGCATAACACGGTCAACCAAGTAGTCATTGCTCTTGTTCGCCTTAGGGGTGAACGTACCAGGAATCACTTCAGGGAACAGGAATCCGCCGTACTTGTCCTCGTTGATTTCCTCGTCGCTGAGCGGATCATTCAGATCGTAGCGAATGCGATAGTGAGCCGTGTACTCATCGTCCATAGGCACGCGTATGTTCATCTGCAACACCTTGGGACTTGCGCCGGGCGTGGTGAACGCTGGTAGCATCCAGTGGGTGATACCCATGTACATATCGCCGTCGGGCTGGCTGCGCACCGCTCCCATCAGCAGACCGTAGTCCGTGTCCTTCAGGATGTATCGAGGTGAGGGGTCGACGCTGGTGTTCCCGCGAATCTTGAGCGATTGGTTGTTCTTGTTTCCGTCCAGTGTGCTGTGCAAGTAGAAGCCATGGCTGGCATCAAGGTCGCCTTCCATGGACTGGAAGTAGTTGCAGTTAATGACCAACTTCTGCATGAATCGATGGCTCTCAGGCAGCTCGGTCCACTTGAAGGCCGGGAACGCAGGCTTCAGGTCCTTGGGCCCCATATACACCCAGACGATCCCGCCCTTATCGATGGCCGGGTACGCCGCAATGTTCACCTTGTCTTTGTATGTCTCGCCTTCCGGGCTATTGGGGAGGTCTACGCAATTTCCTTCCACATCGAACTTCCAGCCGTGGTATACACAGCGTAGTCCGCTCTCCTCGTTGCGACCGAAGAACAACGGCGCGCCGCGATGGGGGCAGTAGGCATCGATGAGGCCAGGTTTTCCATCCGTGTCGCGGAAGGCCACCAGGTCCTCGCCCAACAGCTTAACGCGCACCGGTGTGCAGTCGGCCCCAGGTATCTCTTCCGAGAGCATAGCAGGCGTCCAGAACCGTCGGAAAAGCTCTCCCATCGCCGTGCCGGCACGCACCTGCGTCAACATGTCATTTTCATCTTGCGTAAGCATGAATAATCCTCCTCTGGTTTGGTATGAATGATTGGTATTGTCGCACGTGCAAAGGCAGTGTCAAGGCAAAGCAAAAGAGCCCCGGCGTACCGGGGCTCTTTTCATACTCTTTGGTGTACGCCTGATTATGGTTGCGGGACGGAGAAGGGCTTCAACGCCTCTTCCACGTCGGCATCGCCAGGCAGCGTCACCCGTGTGGGCAGCACTCTGTAGGCGTCGGGGTTGTTGGCCGATGCAGGCTCCGTGCCCTCCATCAGGTCTCTGGCCGCCTTCATTATGATCTGACGGACGCGGATGACCGCAGAGTCCGCGCTGACCAGGTGCTCTCCAGTCCTTGGAGAAATCGGTCCCCACTGGTCTTCAATGAGCGCCAGGTCCTGGATCTGGAAGGCTTTGATACCGGTGTACGAGTAGTTCTTCTGCGCCACACGGTCTACCAAATAATCGTTGCCCTTATTGGCCACAGTGAGGTATGTCCCGGGTATCAACTCAGGGAACAGGAATCCGCCGTACTTATCCTCGTTCAACTCCTGGGCTGAGAGTGGCTGCTCCAAATCATAACGCAACCGATACTGGTAGCAGTTCTCATCGTCTATGGGAACACGGATGTTCATCTGCTGAACCTTGGGACTGGCGCCTGGCGTGGTATAGCTCGGCAGCATCCAATGC
>CAUZTE010000117.1:0-5378 GCA_963582565.1 Dehalococcoidia bacterium
AATGCGATGGCCCGGACTATGTCGGCGGCTGGCAGGATGTCGTTGATGAGGCCTGCACTCTCTCCGGCAACGGGCACCAACCGCCCCACGATGTCCGGCTTGAACTCACCTCGTAAAGCTGCTCCCTCTGATCCGTCATCAGCCTGCTGATTCCAACGGTCAATGAAGTCGGTTCGGAGAACGCGTAACGAGGTCTGATACTCCTCGGTGACTTTGGCAGGAGCCCACCCGTCCATCTTCACTGATAGCTCCGAGCCAGCTTCCACAATCGCCCGTTTCCAGTCGTCGTCTATGGGCGCTTCTAACGTTGCGAGAAAGCGCGTACCAAGATTGACGCCTACGGCTCCCAGTAACAGCGCAGCTGCCAGGCCACGCCCATCTACGATACCGCCTGCTGCGACCACCGGGATGGCGCCCACAGCGTCTACTACCTGCGGGATGAGTGGAAAGGCCGCGACTGACCCACCGATGCCGCCAGCCTCTCCACCCTGGGCGATGATGATGTCCACACCGCGCTCTGCTGCCTGGTACGCCTGCTGCACCGTGGTCACCTGGTGCATGACCAAGCTGCCGACATCGTGCGCCTGTGCAACGTGTTCACCTGGGTCACCAAGGGCAAAGGAGATCACAGCTGGCCTGGCTTCTAGCGTCAGTTGAAAGCTCTCTTCATTGATGTCCGGGACTACGTAGTTCACCGCAAAGGGCTTATCTGTGAGTTCACGGATCTTGCTTAGTTCCTTGGCCATATCTTCAGGAGAGCGTTGCCATCCGCCAAGGGAGCCTAGGCCGCCTGCGTTGGACACCGCCGTTGTCAGGCTAGCCGAGGTCAGGCGACTCATCCCAGCCTGGATGATTGGGGCTTGGATACCGAGCAGGTCGCATAAGGTTGTGTGAAGCAAGGTGGCCCTCCTGTGGGTTAGGTTGGGAGATTGTAGGTCAGCTAGATGGGAAAGTCGATGCAACCCTCGAAAAGGTGAATGGCATTCAAATCACCTACTGAGATGGTACTATGCTGCTTGGCTTGAATAGGACTAGCCTCATCCTCGATTTCCAGGGGAGACAAATTGGCCAAGAGCACTGTGCCCGTTACCAGGGTCTATTACGGCTGGGTCATCGTTGCCGCCATGATTGCCATAGGCGGAATGACCATGATCATCACCGGCCCAACGTTCTCCCTTTTCATCGACCCGATGCAGGAGGAGCTAGGGTTTAGCACTCAGCTCTTCGGTTGGGCCAACACCGCACGTATCCTCACAGCCGCCGTCAGTGGCCTGTACATCGGCAAGCTACTGGACCGCCACGGGCCTCGTATTTTGCTGGCTATCGCAGGAAGTGTCACAGCCCTGGTAGCTATAAGCATGGGGTTCTTCCACCCCCAATGGTGGCTCATCGGCGGTTTCATGGCGATGGGTCTGGTGGCAATGCAGGGGCCGGCTTCGTTTTACACCAGCCCCTCAGTGGCCAAGTGGTTTGTCCGCGACAGGGCGAAGGCGCTTGGCATCCTCTCGATTGCCGCTCCAGCCGGACTGATATTCGGCTTCCCCGCCATAGAGTGGATCATCAGCAGCTTTGGATGGCGAACCGGGTGGGTGGTCATGGGGGTCGCTAGCATCGTCGTCATCATCCCGGTGTCGTTAATCTTCCTTCGTCGACAACCCGAGGACATAGGACTGCTGCCGGACGGGGACGTCCCGAGCGAAGACGAATTGGCAGGGAACTCATCTGCGGCCAGGGCTAGCACGGAGCATCAGTGGACAAGGGCTGAAGCCATCCGGACCAGGGAGTTCTGGCAGCTATCCATGGTGTTCAGCCTGTTTGTGTTGGCTACCAACTCCATGCTCATTTTCAGGGTCGTCCACTTTGTCAGCAATGGTGTGGACCCCAGCCTGATAGCGTGGGGTGCAGGGTCTGCCCAACTTGGTGCGATTCTGGGCGCGGTGACCATAGGGAGGCAGGTGGCTTTCGCTGGTCTAGAGCGACTCTCAGCAATAAACATTTTGGTAATGGCAGTGTGCTTCGTTCTGACAGTTTCTATGGCTACGCCGCTAATGATGATTGTGGCCATGTACACCTGGTCATGGTCAAACAACATGAATGGGGCGCTACAGGGTACGCTCTTCGCGTCCTACTTCGGTCGGCGACATGCCGGGGCGATCCGATCCGTGTCGCTGACGACGAACATGCTGTTTGCGGCAGCAGCAGCACCACTGGCCGGTCGAGTGCAAGATGTCACCGGCAGTTTCAATGCAATCTGGTGGCCGATGATCGGCGTTTTGTTAGTGTCCGCGTTCTTAATGGCAACATCGAAGCCGCCAAGGGTTTCACCCTTAACCCACACTCCCTAACGGCTACCTATAGGTGGTGGAACATATTGGCCACGAGGTACCGATAGACCACCGCTTCCCTGTATGCCCCTTCGATAACCACGGGGCGGAAGTCACAGAACGGGCTAAGCCCGCTACATGCGGCCTGCTGCTTGAAGAGCTGCGATGTCCTCTGCCACACCCCAGGTCTCAAAACCACCGAAGCCGTTCTGCTCGTTGTACTCCATACAGGCGATCCATCGACCGCTGACGCCCTCCGCGGTCTGTTCAGCCAGGTGAAGCGACAGCGGTACCACGTTGTCGGCGCGTACACGTCGGGGGATGAAGGTGGTTGCCGAGGGACTGTTGCGCTGCCGGATCTCGTTGCGTACCTTCTCCTGCTCATTGGAGCCGGTAGTTGCCGTGTGGCCGGGGAGCATGGTGTTGACGGCGATGTTGTACGGCTTCAGCTCTTCGGCAAGGTAGATGCTCATGGCGCCGAGGGCCATCTTGGCAGGCTGATATGGGCCCTCTCTGCTCATCCCGAAGCGTTGTCCAAGGCCGTCTTTCTCGGTATCTGTAGCCCTTGGATGGGCATTCATGATCTGGCTGGATGCTGAGGTGATGATGCTGCCACGGCCCTTATCTATCATGGGCTGGACGAAGCGTTTGATGACTCGCAGGTTACCGAAGACGTGGGTATCGAACATGCGCTGCCAGTCGTTCACCTCCGTCTCCAGAACGGTGACGCTGCCGTGGGTCTCATGGAAGAGGTCACGCTGGCGGGTACCGCCGTTGCAGATGATGACGTCTATGGTGCCGAACTTCTCCATGGCCTGCTTGTAGACGTAGTCGACGTGGGCCTGGATGGTGATGTCCATGGTGGCGGCAAGCACGTTGGGGTTGTCCTTGATCACTGCGAAGAAGTCCTCGGTGTCATTGGACACGCCTGAGGGCGACCACGAGACGTCTGTGGCAATGACTTTGGAACCTTCCTTGAGGAAGCCCTTCACGATTTCCCGGCCCATACCCCGGGCTCCGCCGGTGACGAGGACTACTTTCCCATCAACTGACATGGTTCCCCTCCTGCTGCATTGGGCTTTTCTCCCTACCCCCTCGCTGATTGGAGAGGGGGTAGGGGATATGACGATTTTACTTTCGGCCGGCGGCTTCGCGACCCTTGTGTAGCAATGCATGGGAGCGGCTTGAGTTGGCGATGAACACGTTGTAGCCCATCTCAATTCGCTCGGCCACGTTGTCCATGGTTGTGTGGAACCAACCCCTGGCTACGTTGTGGGCCTTGCAGATGTCGTTGACCTCTTTCACCATGGCCAGCACTTCCGGGTTCTCATACTGACGAGGCACGCCGAGCTCCTGGGACAGGTCACCCTCTCCAATGAAAATGACACCAATGCCGGGAACCTTCTCAAGGATGTCCGGCAGGTTCTTAATGCCAAGAGGGCTTTCGATCATCATGGCGCAGAGCACTTCACCCTTGTCGTCCAGCTTCCAGAGGTCTGCTCGCTCGTAGTACTCCTGGTTGGTCACGCCCCAGTAGTTGGCTGCGCGACCGGGTGCATCGCCACGTCGACCGAAGGGCTCGAAGATCGGGTCTTCCGGACGTCGCGGATATCGCATGGCGGCCACGGCGTTGTAGGCCTCTTCCACCGTATCGATGTGGGGCCAGATGATGCCGTACACACCGGAGTCCAGAACCTGCTTGGCGATCCAGTTGGTCTCGCCGGCGTTGGGGGGGATACGCACGATGGGCGTCACTGCTGGGGCGATACTACCACTGGTGGCAATCTGCTTCCGGTCCAGCATGGAGCGCAGACCGACGTTGAGTTCCGTGATGTCGTACATGCCGTGTTCCATCTCGAAGAGCACACCATCATAGGGTTGGGGGCTGGCTCCCTGGGCATCTACCGGGCCGTTGCCAATGAATACTACCTGCCCTGCGTCCAGGGCCTTGGTGATTCCGTTGAGTCGGGGCAAGTCTGCCATTGTGGTCTCCTTTGTTTTTTATCTTCGTTTACACTGCGCGCCCTAGGATAAACCCTGGGCGACATTATGCCTAAATATCGAGTCGCACCACTCCTTCGTGGGCAGGCTTCCAGTCCGTAAAGCGGGGGCCGTCCGGCGCGCGCCACTCACGAAGGGCCAGTATATAACCCGATGGGTCAACGATGTACGCCTGCCTACCCCAGAAGGTCTGGGCATCCCACGGTTCACGGGAGATGGTAACACCTGCCGCACGGAAGGCATCAAGGGCGGCGTCCAGATCGTTGACGGTGAAGCCCATGCGGGTCTCCGTGCGATCCTCGTCGAGAGGGGTCGGCCTGCTGGGAGTGGTCAGCTCAAGGAGGATGTCCTGGAAGCAAACGTACGCGGACACCCTCTCGTTCACGCTCCACTTCCTGAGCAGAGTAAATCCAAGGGTGTCCCGATAGAACGCAATGGACTTGTCCATGTCATTGACTGGAAGGTTTATGTGACTGTAGCCGGTGATTATTCCCTGGGTCATGGTGTTACCTTTCCTGTGCCTTTATGCCCCTACCCCAGCCCTCCCCCACGAGGGAGGGAGTCTTGCTTACGCCTCGAACTCAAGCTTCGCATAGCGCATAAAGATTCCGCCAAAGGGCTCTGCCAATGGCCCGTTGATTGCGAGGCAGGCGATGACATGGGTGTTTCCAGGTTTAGCGTTGTCTGAGACGAGGACACGGGTATCCACGTTCATGCCGTTGATCGCTCCTGCTTTGCTCAGCTCGCCATCCACCCAGACCTCACCGTAGTCATCGATGTTGGTCTCAAACCACACCTTGTTCCCTATCCCATCGGCGCTGAGAGGCGGCTTCATCAGCCTCGTCAAGCAGGCGGTCGATCTGTCGCTGTATCCGGCTACTGGTCAACGTGTGTACCCCCTAGGAGTGCAATCAGAGGGCGTAGGCTAGCACCGGGGTAGGACATGGTCAATTACACGCAGTACAGAAGTGGCTCCGTATGCTACGATGGAACCCTATGGACACGTCTCTCATCCGTAATTTCTGCATCATTGCGCACATTGACCACGGTAAG
>CAUZTE010000118.1:0-5316 GCA_963582565.1 Dehalococcoidia bacterium
TTGCACATGCCCAACTGTGATGGCGTAGAGGACGCTGCACGAATCAAACTGGAAATGCCTGACGTCAGTATCTTGGTGTTGACCATTTCTGAAAAAGAAGAGGATCTCTTCAACGCTATCAGAGCCGGTGCCCGCGGATACCTTCTCAAGGAAGAAGAACCGGAGCATGTGGCTGAGGCTGTGTTACAGGTCGCCCGCGGCGGTGTCGTTTTCTCTGCAGGCATGGCTGACAACCTACTGAACGATTTCAAAGGCCATACCCAAGCGTCTGCACCAGCCGAAGAGGACTCCGGGTTGAGCCAGCGGGAACAAGAGGTTTTGCAGTTGGTAGCTCTGGGGACCAGCAACAAGGAAATCGGAGACAAACTCTTCATCTCTGAAAACACCGTGAAGACCCACCTACGGCACATCCTGGACAAGCTCCACCTTGCCAATAGAAGCCAGGCGGCAGCCTACGCAGCGCGAGCGGGCATGATTACGGATCCCAGGCAGGAAAACAACTAGCCCCACTCACCCGTGCTTCACATACCCAAATGGGCTTTTGTATCCATTGCGCTTAGCCATCTTTGCCACTGATTCCTCCGTTAGTAACACCATTTCTCTGCCTTTTTTTGTTGAACTTTCATATCCCTAGCAATTTCATCCCCCTACTCGAGCAAAAACGCCCCGAACCCAATTATGTAAATAGGGGAGAGGAGGCGGCTTTTTGAGGGTGCCTCCTGTTCGCCCATACCTTCAGGCAAGGGCTCAGGGGTCTCTTCAACCTGGTCTGTGTCAAAGATGGAGAGGCCGCAGCGTCCGCAATAGTTGGAGTTGGGCAGGTTTGCAAACCCACAGTGAGGACATTCCACCATCTCAGGAAGATCAAGGGTAGGTTCGTTATCGGGGCCTTGTCCTTCAACCATTTGACTCCCCAAGTAATTGGCAGCGTCACTGTCCGTGAATTTTCGCAATTATCGCACGTTGTCCCATGTAGACCAACCCGGATTTGTTAACGCGAGAGGGATTGGCTAGTGAGAGGGGAATAAGAGGTTAAGGAGCATGATCGTTGGTTACTGATAACCCACAGGCCAGTCAGTGGAATTAGATATCTGAGAAGCGGGCGCTAAGGATGGCAACCCCTACAAACACCACAATCAGAAGGATGGTGAGCCTGAAGAACAGAAGCTCAACGCCTCGTCGGACACGGAAGGTGCTCTGGGCAGCGCCGAACGCGCCCGAGCCCTCGCCACGTATTTGCATCAATATCACACCGATGAGTGCTACCGAGATGAGAATCATCGCTGCGTTCAGAAACGGTTCCATTAACCCTGCCTCGATTGTGATCTCTGGGAGTGGGCTTCAAACCCAACCTCACTACTATACCACCTCACGCCCTATGAAAGCGTGTGTCTACTACTTCTTTGCAGACAGTTGCTCTTCCAGCAGGGTGTTCACGATTGCCGGATCGGCTTTGCCTTTGCTGATCTTCATGACCTGACCCACCAGGAATTTGACCGCAGTCTCCTTGCCGTTCAAGTAGTCCTCAACGGCCTGGGGGTTGCCTGCCAACGCCTCTTGTACCGCAGGAAGGATCGCGCTGGAGTCCGTCAACTGCGACAAACCCTTGGCTTCTACGATCTTGGCCGGGGCATCGCCGGTGTTGAACATCGCCTCAAGGACTTCTTTGCCTAGAGTAGAGCTGATGGTTCGTGCATCAAGCAGGTCCACAAGTTCGGCAAGGCCACCTGAGGTCACCTTGCTGTCCGTCACTTCGATGTCTGATTGGTTGAGCAGCCTGGCAAGCTCGCTGTTGACCAGGTTGGCCAGCGACTTTGCTCGCTTGGCAATGGCATCGCCTTCGAGTACGCGCGACTTCACTGATTCCTCAAAGAAGTCAGCAGTCGACTTGGCAGACACCAGCAACGACGCATCGTACTCGGAGAGGGCGTACTCGCTCTGGAAACGCGCGAGACGGTCGACAGGCATCTCCGGCATGTGCGACTTCAAATCGCTGACCCACTCGCGCGATATCAAAACCGGCGGCAGGTCAGGCTCAGGCAGGTAGCGGTAATCATTGGCGTACTCTTTGGAGCGCTGAGAGACGGTCACTTCACGGTTCTCGTCCCAACCCCGGGTCTCCTGCTCCACCCGGCCTCCGCCTTCAAGGAGCTTGATCTGTCGCTCTATCTCGTACTCAATTGAGTCGTGGACGGAGCGGAAGCTGTTCATGTTCTTCACTTCCACCTTGGTGCCGTACTCCGTTGAGCCCTTGGGCCGCACCGAGACGTTGGCATCGCATCGGAAACTGCCCTGATCCATGTCGGCAGTAGACACGCCGATGTACCTGAGGATGGAGCGAAGTTTGGTCATGTACTCACGGGCTTCGTCGGCGGTACGCAGGTCAGGCTCGCCAACGACTTCCATCAGTGGCACGCCAGCACGGTTCACATCCATCAGGGCATACCCCTCACCAGCGCCGTCGCGGGCGTGTTGCAGCTTGGCCACGTCCTCTTCTAGGTGGGCCCGGGTCACGCCGATCTTCTGCTGCACACCGTCTCGCTCAACGGTCAGCCAACCATCGAAGGAGATGGGGTTCTCCCACTGCGATATCTGGTACCCCTTCATCAGGTCGGGGTACGAGTAGCTCTTTCTATCGAACTCAACATTTTCGGCGATGGAGCAGTTCAGGGCAAGGCCCGTCATGATGACGAACTCGACGGCCTGCTGGTTGATGACCGGAAGCACTCCCGGCATGGCCAGGCACACGGGGCACACGGTGGAGTTGGGCGGGGAATCCTGGTAGTTAGCCGGGCAGGTACAGAACATCTTGCTCTTGGTGAGCAGCTGCGCGTGGACTTCCAGGCCGATAACAGGTTCCCACTCCAATTTATTGCTCTCCCCAATGGTGTTTTTCGATGTGACGACCACCTAAAGAAAGTGGCTGTTTCAAGTATACGTGCGGCCAGGTACGTGGAGCAACAGCCTCGTACCTCAAGAGTGATAAATCACCCCACATTGACACCCCCAGCTATCGAGACTAGGCTGGTGCCATACCTGAATCACCTTCAAAAAGCCTCTTCACTCCAACGTCTGAACAAGCTCCATCGGTAACCGCAGGGAGTACAAAAATGCTGACGTTCCGGTACTCGCAATGGGACGGCACCCAGGAAGTCTTCGCCCCCGATAACGATGAGCTCATGGACGCCATCGCTGACGACCTCATGAACCACGGCGACGTTAACCGTGCCCTGCGTGACATGATGCGTCGCGGTATGCAGACGCCGGACGGCAACCGCCTGGACGGCCTGCGGGACATGATGGAGCGACTTCGCCAGCAGCGTCAGCAGCAGCTTGAACGCTTCAACCTGGACAACACCATGAAGGACATGAAGGAGAAGCTTGACGAGATCCTGGAGCAAGAACGCCAGGGTATGGACAAGCGCATGCAAGAGACGGAAGAGAAGCGCGGTGAGCCCGGTCAGGACGAGATGAAGGACCAGCTCACTGAGCAGCTCCGCAAGCAGGTGGATCGCAACAAAGAGACGTTGGATGGCCTGCCGGACAGCCTGGGCGGTGCCATCAAAGAGCTGAACGACTACGAGTTCATGGACTCCAAGGCGGCTGAGAAGTTTCAGGAGTTGCTGGACAGCCTGAAGCAGCAGATGACCAACAACATGGTGCAGAACATGCGCGATAGCCTTGAGGGCATGAGCCCCGGGGACATGTCAGGCATGCGCGACATGCTCAAGGACATGAACCAGATGCTCCAGACGGGCGGTGAGCCCAACTTCCAGGAGTTTATGGACAAGCACGGCCAGATGTTCGGGGACAACCCTCCGCAGTCGTTCCAGGAGCTAATGGAGCACATGCGTGAGCAGATGGCGCAGATGGACTCGCTAATGCGGTCGATGTCCGACGAGCAGCGTCAGGAGCTCCAAGACCTGATGGAGTCCCTCATCGACGATGAGACGGCCCACGAGCTGGCGAAGCTGGGTTCACTCATGTCCCAGTTCCTACCGCCCGACGACATGGACCAGCGCTACCCCTTCATGGGCGATGAATCGCTCGACCTACAGCAGGCCATGCAGATGATGGGCGATCTTCAGGATATGGATCAGCTTGAGAAGCACCTCCAGGACGTCACCCGCAAGGGCAATTTCGATGACCTGGACATGGACGAGATAGAGCGACTCCTCGGCGAGGAAGCGCGAAAGAATCTGGAGCAGCTTAAAGAGATAGCCAAGATGCTGGAAGAGGCAGGCTACATCCGCCAGAACGGCGACAAGATGCAGCTGACGCCCCGCGGCATACGCAAGATAGCCTCAAAGGCCCTGAAAGAGGTCTTCGCCAACCTGCAGAAGGACAAGATGACCAGCCATGACCTGTACGAGGCCGGCATGCAGGGAGACCCCTCGGGAGCCACGCGCAAGTACGAGTTCGGCGACCCCTTTGACCTCTCGCTGGAAAAGACCCTGCACAACGCCATCCTCAGGAACGGCCCCGGCACACCGCTGAAGATGCACCCGGACGATTTTGAGCTTGTGGAGCGAGAGCAGTCCACCCAGGCGGCCACGTGTGTACTCCTCGACCAGAGCAAGTCCATGGGCCACTGGGGCAGCTGGGCCGCAGCAAAGAAGGTTGCCCTGGCGCTGATAGCCCTGGTGCGCAGCCAGTACCCTCGCGATGCCGTGTACCTCATCGGGTTCTCAGACATGGCCATCGAGATTAAGGAAGACGAGTTGCCAGAGACCAACTGGAACGCCTGGGTTTCCGGCACCAACATGCAGCACGCGCTCATGATGTCCCGCAAGCTGCTGAACAAGCACAAGGGCGCAACACGTCAGATCATCATGATCACGGACGGTGAACCCACGGCCCACATGGAAGGGACGTATCCGGTGTTCAGCTACCCGCCCAGCTATCGCACCATGCAGGAGACGTTGCGAGAGGTGCGTCGCGTGACCCAGGAAGGCATCACCATTAACACGTTCATGCTGGAGTCCAACTACTACCTGCTGGACTTCGTGGACAAGCTGACCAAGATCAACCGGGGCCGGGCCTTCTACTCAAGCCCTGACAAGCTTGGCGAGTACGTGCTTGTCGATTACATCAACAACCGCCGCAAACGCGCCTCCAGTTAACGGGCGGCTTAGCCGTTTTTGTTACGAAAACCCTCTCTTTTCCCCTTTGTCGTCTGTGCTTTCCCTAGCGAGGTAAGCACTTGGTTATTGCTGGTACATTCTCAATTATGAATGTTGGTGGCTTCGTGGTAGACCCCATTTCTGAGGCTTGATATAGAGGTATTAGAAAACTGAGTAATTGGGCCGCGTTTTG
>CAUZTE010000119.1:0-5292 GCA_963582565.1 Dehalococcoidia bacterium
TCAATGTCTTCAAAATAGGGCACCCAGTGAGCCTGGTACCCCGGCAAACCGATGACGGCCAGTACCAGTCCCAGGGACAATAACCAGAAGCTCTTGCTATGCAACGCTTCCTTTCTGGTGAAGCTGCGCTCATTAGTAATAGCCCTGTCCCTCGCAGAGGAACCCCGCTCGGAGTCGCCGGGCCTATCTCCATCCGGTAAAAGGCCCATGGATTCAGGCGAGGTGCGTACCAGTAGGGAGAGCGGCAACATTACCCCAATCGTCCCTATACCCATCCAGAGCCAGGCGTCCCTCCACCCTGCAGCGCTGATGAGGAACGCTAATACCGGAGGGAAGATCATCACACCCGTGGGTGCGCCGATAGACATCCAGGTGATGGCTGAGGCGCGCTTCCGAACGAACCACTTCAGTACCACGCCTTCCAGAATCGGGTTACTGGTCAGTGCCAGCCCAATCGCGCCAAGCCCTCCATACGCCAAATAGTACTCAAGGGGAGTATCCGCCCATTTAACTAATATGAAGGACACCCCGAATATGATGGATCCAATGGGTAGTGCGACCCGTGGGGCCCAGGGATGGTCTCCGATAGGCCCAACAAGAGGGCTCAACATCCCGCCACCTATTGTGCGCACAGCAAGAGCACCAAAGATCAATGTTCGGCTCCAGCCCAAGTCGTCATGCATGGGTGCCAAGAAAAGGCTGGTGGCAAAGACCGCGCTGCCGACGTTGAAGGAGCCTTTGACGCAGGCCACGATGACCATGATCCAGCCGTAGAAGAAGCGAGGCGATGTGTCAGATATGGGAGTTGTCGACAACCCGTGCTCCTTGCGATGCTGGCGTTAGCATACCCTACAGCGCACGGTCACGCAGCCTGGGGCGCGCCACCTGACGGCGCAAGCTCGGGTTTACGTGGGTTCCCTATGGTGAACATCGCAACGACCGATGATAGTAGCGCAAGAATGGCCCCAATGAACATCACCCACCGGAAGCTCTCCACGAACGCCTCATCGATAGCGCGTTCAAGGGAACGGGCCAACGTGGGGTCTATGCCCGCAGGCACTTCGGCGCCAGCCAGGTTCTCGCGTTGTTCTTCAAGGGCAAGCACGACCGATGGCGGCACATCGATGGCATCGAGCTTGTTGTCGAGCGTGGTGTTAAAGATCGCTAGCAGCGCAACGTCAAAGACCGCCAGGGCCAGCAGCGATGCCGTGAGGGAAATAGCATTGTTCACGCCAGATGCCAACCCGGCGGACTCCTGGTCTACAGAACCCATGACCACCGTGACCAGCGGGGCCACACTGATGGCCATACCCAGGCCAAGCACCAGTATGGCGGGGAAGAACGTTGTCCAGTAGCTCCCGCCAATACCCGGCACCATAAACAGCAGGAACCCCACTGAAGATATGGCCGGGCCAACCACCAATGCCAGCTTGGGACCAAACTTCATGATGAGCCCACCGGCCCAGCGCGACAGCACGGCGATGATGATGATGAAAGGCAGCCACGCGGCTCCGGCCTCTGTGGCCGAGTACCCCTGCACCTGAATCATGTTGAATGGCAGGAAGAACAGTGAACCGCCCAAGGCTCCGTACAACAGGAACGTCAGGATGTTTGCGCCGCTGAAGCTCCGGGACTTGAACACCTTGAGGTCCATCATGGAGTTGGCGATGCGAGACTCCAGCCACACGAACCCCACCAACGCCGCGACTCCCACAACCAGCGAGGCAACGACTCCGGGGTGGCTGAACCCCAGGTTCCCGGATTCCACCAAGCCGAAGACCAACCCCGTCAGACCCAGCGTACTCAACAATGCGCCAAGCCAGTCGATGGGGCCCTGCGCCGATTCGTTCTTGCTCTCATCGATCTTCCAGAACAGTATCATCAACACGATTATTGCTATGGGGATGTTGATGAAAAACACCCATCGCCAGGATAAATTCGTTACGAGCCATCCGCCAAGCACGGGGCCGATGGCTGCAGTGATGGCTGTAAACCCGGGCCAAGTACCGATAGCGCAACCACGATCATCGTCGGAGAAGGACGCGCTGATGATTGCCAGGCTGGCCGGTACCATCATGGCTCCGCCCACCCCTTGCAACGCCCTGGCGATGATGAGCTGCCCCGCGGTGGGTGCGAGTCCGCCCCAGATGGACGCGAGTGTAAACAAGCCGATGCCGATACCGAACACCCGTTTACGGCCGATTCGGTCCCCCATAGCGCCGCCCACCAGGAGCAACGCCGCGAGAAAGAGGGCATAGGCCTCTACCACCCACTGCATCTGCGTGACGCTTGCGCCAAGGTCCTTTTGCATCACGGGAAGGGCCACGGACACAGCCGTCCCATCGATAAAGGCAAGGCTGGAGCCGAGGATGGTCGCGGCCAGCACCCATCGCCCTGTAGACGGCGTGCATCCCTTGGCAAACTCCCCTGATTCAAGAACCCCCACATCGCATGGGCGGACTGGAGTAGGTGGTCATCAATACCTGCCTTTTAAGTCTGAGGGCACTCTATAGGCGCGGTGTATCCTTGTCCAGAGCCTTGACACGGCAATCACTCAAGGCTACGTTTCCTCCAGCCACCAAGGGCTATACCAAGCAAGGACGACAAGCATGCAAGTAGGCGTAAACATCCTGAACTTCGGCCCCGGCGTCACCCCGGCATCGTTGTCGAAGTGGGCCACAACCTCTGAGGAGTTGGGCTACCACTCCATCATGACCTCTGATCACATCGCCATCACACCCGGCGTTGCACAGAACTACCCGGAACCCTTCTATGATCCGTTCACCACACTGTCATGGCTGGCCGGGCAGACAAAGCGCATCAAGCTCGGAACCACCGTCATCGTTCTGCCGTATCGGAGCCCCATGCAGGTGGCACGACTCGGAGCGAACCTCGACCAGCTCAGCGGCGGCCGTTTCATCTTCGGCGTGGGCGTAGGCGCTATCCAGAGCGAGTTCGATACACTTGGCATCCCCTTCAACAAGCGCGGTGCCATGACCAACGATTACCTGGCCGCCATCAAGACCCTCTGGACAAGTGACATGGCGGCATATGAAGGGACTTTTGTGTCATTCGCCGATGTTGCTGGCATGAAGCCAACGCAGTCGCCACACCCTCCCATCTGGATTGGTGGGCGAAGCGATGCAGCTATCAAGCGAGCCATCAAGTTCGGCGACGCATGGCACCCCAACCGCTTCACGCTGGAGTGGCTGAAGTCTGAGGGGATACCCAAAGTAGAGGAACTTGCGAAGGCCGAGGGGTTGCCTGTCCCTGCGCTTTGCCCACGCATTCGCATGAACATCCAGGACTCGATAATCACCGGCGATGACCGGCTGCCCGGCCAGGGAACCATCGAGCAGATGCGCGACGACCTCAAGGAGCTTGAGGCGATGGGTGCTGAACACGTCCTGCTCGATTGGTATTCCGGCGACCTTGAAGCCACCAAGGACCATGAGTCCGGTCTAGGTATCCTGAAGACCCTGGCGGAAGAGGTCATAGACCTGCAGGACGAGACACTGCGATAACTATCGTGAACAAACAAACGGAGGCTGAATCATGCCCAAGGTAGACCTGAACCGCGTAGGCATCTATTACGAAGAGACGGGTGAGGGCTTTCCCCTAGTGTTCGCCCACGAGCTTGCGGGGAACACCGAGAGTTGGAGGGCCCAGGTAAGCTACTTCTCACGGCGTTATCGCGTCATCACCTACAACGCCCGGGGCTACCCGCCCTCGGACGTGCCCGACAAGTTGGACGATTATTCCCAGGAACAGGTGGTGGAAGACCTCTATCTGCTCTTGCAGCACCTTGGCATCAAACAGGCTCACATCGCCGGGCTGTCCATGGGCGGCAACATGACCCTCTTCTTCGGGCTGCGACACCCGGAGATGGCCAAGTCGCTCATCATCGCAGGGGCGGGCACCGGCAGCACTGACTCCGCGATGTTCAAGCAGCAGTCGGAGGCGTACGCCGCACAACTGGAAGCTGACGGCACAGCTGGACTAGCGAACTACCTCACGGGGCCCACTCGCGCCCGGTTCAAGCAGAAAGATCCCACTGGGTGGGCGGAGTTCGCCCGGTTGTTCTCGGATCACTCGGCCCAGGGGAAAGCACTCACGCTTCGAGGCTACCAGGCGCGTCGACCCTCTGTGATGTCCCTGGAAGCCGAGCTTCAAGCCATGCAAGTCCCCACGCTCATCATCCTTGGCGACGAGGACGACCCATGCCTTGAACCGGCGTTGTTCATGAAGCGGAACATCCCTCGATCAGGGTTGGTAGTCGTGCCGCAGACCGGCCATGCAGTGAACCTGGAGGAGCCTGAGGTGTTCAATCGTAGCATCTCCGACTTCCTAACAGCGGTAGACGCAGGCAAGTGGGAAACCCGCTCGCCGGGCTCTGGCGTGGGGTTCGGGGTGAAGTCGTAGTACAGCTACTTCGATAGCAGGAACACAGCAATCATCGCAAAAACGACGCCTACCCCTGTGGTGGGCGTTATCTGTTCCTTCAGGATGCCAACACTCAGCGCAATGGTCACCACCGGGTACATGGCTGTCATTGGCACAACGATAGATGCCTTGCCTCCATGGCTCAAGGCAAATACGAAGGCGATGATACCCGCCATGAGGGACACGCCTGCGAAAAAGGCTGCAGGTGTCCCGCCTGCGTCCCAGTCCGGCTTGAACCGCATGAACGCCAGGACAATGAATGCGACCGCCGCCGCTCCCATGCCCTGCATGACTGCTGCGCTCTTGGGCGTGAGGTTGTCACTGCCAAGTTTGGCAAAGAATCCCCATAGCCCCCAGAGGCCAAGTGCCCCCAACGTTAGTACGAACCAGGATGCCATATCTGCTCCCGCCTAATCTGCCATTCTGAGAAGCGTATCGACGAAGAATCCGAGGCCTACAGTTGGGCCATCATCCCCGGTCATATCTGCGACGCTTGAGACCAGAACCCGATGAATGATAGGGACACTTCCTACACCTGTAAATCTTCTTTTGCGTCAAACCACGTAGACAAGGTAAGCCACCACCACCATCAATCTACGGGAGCAAGCGTGAACGACCAGCAGCCACCGTCTTCTCAGAGAGCACCATCGCTCAACCTGCCAATCGGCGCCATCCTCCGTCTGGTAATGTGGAGCCTTGTAGCGGGGCTGGTGCTCGTGCTCCTGCTGTCCCTGTTCAGGCCGGATTCCCTCAACGGCGTGTTCAACTTCTTCCGCCCTAAGGAAACGCTCTTTGTCAACCCGGAGGATAGGTTCCATCAGCCACCGTTGGAGCTGGAGATCGTGACCG
>CAUZTE010000120.1:0-5289 GCA_963582565.1 Dehalococcoidia bacterium
GCGAGTGACTGACTCCCGGGATGCTTCCGACGGCGTTAGGCGTCGTCGTGAGTGCGGGCGTTGCGGGCTGCGTTTCACTACTGTTGAACGAGTACAGACCACATCTCTGTTGGTGGTGAAGCGGGATGGACGTAGGGAGGAGTTCAACAGAGAGAAGGTCAGGGCCGGAGTCCTGCACGCCTGCACCAAGCGCCCGGTGTCTGTTGAGGCTATAGACGCGCTAGTGGAGCAGGTGGAGCGCGGGCTGACCAGCCTGGGCAAACAAGAGATACCCGGCGCGGTGATAGGCCAGTTGGTGATGGAGGGTCTCAAGACTCTGGATCACGTGGCCTACGTACGCTACGCCAGCGTGTATCGGAACTTCACGGACCTTGAGAGCTTTGCCAAGGAAGTGGAGGCATTGCAGCGGGAGCCTGAGCCGAATCAGGTCAGTGCTCTGCAGGCCCAAATGTCTCTGCCGATGTCAAGAGATGAAACCAAAGAAAACCCGCCCAAAAGAAGGAAGAAATCCCCCAAATAGCGGAGTACCATTCACCCACTTTACTTCGTGAAACAGGCGGTTCTTTTTATGGAACCGTCCTGCAGAGCCCAGTAGATACATCCCCTGGAAGGAAGCACAAAAAAATGCTTGACCAACGATCGACGACAGACCAGGAAAAGACCGCAGCGCTCACAGAACTGCGAGATAGGCTTGCTGCCGCCACGGAACCCACTGTGAAGAAGGCCCTTCAGGCCGCCATTGCGGAGCTGGAACGCCCTACA
Source organism: Dehalococcoidia bacterium (assembly GCA_963582565.1). GTDB lineage: Bacteria > Chloroflexota > Dehalococcoidia > Lucifugimonadales > UBA1127 > UBA1127. The sequence continues at coordinate 763 of CAUZTE010000120.1, forward strand.
CCCAACACACCCACGGCAACGCCTCATCAAAGCGACGCGAGAGGCCGCTTACTGAAAGCCCTGGAGACTGCAGGCATGACGGTGCCGCAGACTGACAATGACCCGCACCTCACAGACAACGCTCTGGCAGTTCTGAAGCATCGGTATTTCCTGAAGAACGCCATGTTTGAGATCATTGAAGACGAGCAGGACATGTTCCGTAGAGTGGCCAAAGCCATCGCAGCACCGGACAAGAACTACGGCGCGTCAGACTTGGAAGTCGCAGAGACCGAATCGGCCTTCTACAACATGATGGGTCGGCTGGAGTTCGTGCCCAACTCCCCCACCATGATGAACGCAGGCACGGATCAGGGAACCCTATCGGCGTGCTTTGTGCTTCCTCTTGAGGACAGCATGACCGGCATCATGAAGACGGCTACGGATATCGCCATGGTGCAGAAGTTCGGAGGCGGCACCGGCGTACCCTTGTCCAACCTACGACAGAAGGATGCTCACATATCCACTACCCACGGGAAGGCTTGCGGTCCCATCGCTGTGCTCAGGCACCTCTCATCGGTATCGACGATGATCACCCAGGGCGGCAAGCGTGATGGCGCAAACATGGCCGTCATGAGCGTGCATCACCCTGACATCGAGGAGTTCATCGACTGCAAGGCGCAGGAAGGCGACATCCACAACTTCAACATCTCTGTTGGAGCCACGGATGCCTTCATGAACGCTGTGAAGAGCGGCGGCACCGTCGACAGTATCGACCCCTCGACAGGCGAGGTCATCGAGAAGAAGGATGCCCGAGAGCTGTTCAAGAAGATTGTGGAAGGGGCATGGCGCAACGGCGAGCCCGGCATGATCTTCATGGACGAGGTGAACCGCACCCAACCCGCACCGCATCTGGGTGACATGGAGGCCACCAATCCATGCGGCGAGCAGCCCCTGCTGCCCTATGAGTCGTGCAACCTGGGTTCCATCAACCTGACCAAGATGCTCAACTATGGAGCAGAAGGCGCTGAGATCGATTGGGATCGACTTGGCGATACGGTTCGAGTGGCAGCTCACTTCTTGGACAACACTATCGATGCCAACGGCTACTCGGTTCCGGAAATCGAAAAGATGAACATGCTGACTCGAAAGACCGGCCTGGGCGTCATGGGCTTCGCAGACATGCTGGTCCGGCTGGGCGTTCCCTACGACTCCGAGGAGGGCGTAGAGATAGGCCGGCAAGTCATGGGCTTCATCGCAAGGGAAGCTCGTGCGGAGTCGGAGCGATTGGCAGAGGCACGCGGCCCGTTCCTGGCATGGGAGGGCAGTCGAGCCCAGATCGCCGGCATGAAGCCCCAGCGCAACGCCTGCCAGCTCACGGTAGCCCCTACGGGCACCATCTCCATGATCGCAGGCTGCTCCAGCGGCATCGAACCGATATTCGCCCTGGCGTACCGCAAGCAGAACATCCTTGACGGTCAGACCCTCTACTACGTGGACGACGCCTTCAAGGCGGTTGCGCGTGAAGAAGGTTTCTACAGCGATGAGCTGGCAGAGTGGTTGTCCCAGGGTAACTCACTGCAGAAGAGCCCCGATGTCCCCGCCTGGGTGAAGGAAATCTTCAGCACCGCACCGGACATCGCCCCGGAGTGGCACGTGCGGATGCAGGCAGCATTCCAGGAATCCACGGACGCCGCCATTTCCAAGACCATCAACTTCCCCAACGAAGCAACAGTCCAGGATGTGGAGAACACGTACCTCCAGTCATGGGAGTCCGGCTGCAAGGGCATCACGGTCTACCGTGCAGGCAGTAGAGAGAAGGAAGTCCTGACGGCAGGAACGACTGAGAAGTCGAATGTGGCAGTGCTGGATGCGGAAGTAGCAGGCGAGCACGTCTTGGTACCGCGCCAGCGACCATCGCAGGTGCGAGGGATCACAGAGCGCGTACGCACCAGCCACGGCAACATGTACATCACTATCAACTTCGACGAGAACGGCAAGCCCTTCGAGGTGTTCACAGCCCTGGGCAAAGCCGGCAGCTCGGACTCGGCGCAACTGGAGGGCATTTCACGGCTGGTGTCCATGGCACTCCGAGCAGGCGTGGAAACGGAGTCGATCATCTCGCAGCTGCGTGGCATTACCGATGAGCCAGTCTGGAGCGAAGGCACGCTGGTGCGCTCTGCACCGGACGCTGTTGCGCTAGCGCTGTCTCGAGCGGCTGGCGTTGAGCCTGGCAAGCCATACAGTGAACAGTACGCCCTGTTCCAGAAAGAGGACGTCAAGGAATCCGTAACTCCGCCCTTGATGTCTCAAGCGCCCTCCCTACCGGTGCTCAACGAACCCGGTCTTTCAAGTTGGGGCCTGTGCCCTGACTGCTCCGGCCCACTGATTTACCAGGAGGGTTGCCAGATGTGCCGCGAGTGCGGTTTCAGCAAGTGTGGCTAAGCAAGGGTGCAACCCTGGACCCACATGACCTGACGGATACCCAGGGCGAGGCCCTGGACCCACGAGACCTGGCGGTTACCCGAGCCCTGTCGAAGGGCAGTTAAAACAAGTGAATAACGAAGTCGGGAGACATCACCTGGCTTCGACAAGCTGCGGGGGCCGGGCTATGCGCTCGGCCCCCGTTCGATTGCTGGGAATTCATCGTTGACACGTCATCGCAAGCGGTGCTACGGTTTCTCCAATACCTTAGTGGGGAGGAAGATATGGAAGGCAAAGCACACGTTGAGATCATCTACTGCGTAGGTTGAGGCTATTTCCCACAAGCTGCTTGGATAGCAGCTGAGATGTTTGGGTCAGTCGGCAACCAGGTAGCCATCACCATGACACCAACCGGTGGCGGCATCCTTGAAGTGCTCCTGGATGGCAAGAAGATCTTTGACCGCAAGGCCGAAGACGGCAAGTACCCGGACCTCGAACGAGTCCGTGTAATGAAGAAGCTCCTCACGGAGACAGTGGAAGCGGTTCCCGCCTAAACACTTCGTCTTTTTTGAGAGCGTAGAAAGGCCCTCGAATGCTCGGGGGCTTTTCTTTTTGGTGGATTGTGGGATACCAAAAGAGTGGGAGTAGCCGATTACGCTGAAGGTCTGGCATAATAGGCCCGTTCAGAACTATCAGCGGCTTCCAGCGTATCCACGCCGGACCGCACAATACAGGTCAAGGAGGATGTCATGGTGGTGGAAGCGACGTATGACCGAAGTACCCAGGATGTAGGTAATATCCTGCTGATGGAACACGTGAACGTTCTGGTGCCGGAGCAGCAGACGGCTATCAACTTCTATATCTCTGCCCTCGGCCTCACCAGGGATCCGTACATGATGGTGGGCCAGGACAACATGTGGGCCAACGCTGGCAAACAGCAGTTCCACCTTCCCACGCGCGGCCAGCAGGTCCTGCGAGGGCATATCGGCATGGAAATGCAGAGCATGGACGATCTGAAGGCCCGGTTGGAAGCGGCGAAGCCTCTTCTGGAAGGTACCCAGTACGGCTATTCCATAGAGGGCGATGAAGTGCTGGTCACCGGACCATGGGGCAACAAGTTCCGGTGCAGTCAGGGATCCACAGGCGCAAACGAGATGCCAGTCGCCATCCGATATGTAGAGTTTACTGTACCTATGGGGACTGCGCCCGGCATTGCGCGATTCTACAACGAGATCATCCAGGCCCCGGCATCGGTTACCGACGAAGCCGCCGGCAACGTGGCTCGTGTCCGTATGGGGCTGAGCCAGGAGTTGCGGTTCCGCGAGACATCGGCAGAACTGGCCCCGTACGATGGTCATCACATCGCTGTGTACCTCACCAACTTCTCAGGGCCGCACGTTTTCCTGAAGGAGCGTGGACTGGTCACAGAAGAGACGAACGACTTCCAGTATCGATTCCAGGACATCATTGACCTGGACACGGGCGAGAAGCTATTTGAGATTGAGCACGAGGTTCGCAGCGCAACCCACCCCATGTTCCAGCGGCCCCTGGTGAATAGGAACACCGCGCAAAGCCTGCAGAACTACCAGCACGGGCGAGACGCCATCGTCCTCTAGTCCCAATCACAATAAGGAAACAATAATGAGTCAATCTGGTATAACAATACGTCAGGGAACTGAGGGATCTCGTTTAGAGATTGAATGCCCTCACCAAAGCGGGGTGCTCTACACCGTACCCGGTGAGGCGTCCTGGGTCTGCTCTGAGGAGTTGCTTCCTGCTCATGCCCTGGCAGGCTTCATGCGAGAGTTGGTGAAATTGGAACTACCCCAGGTGAGCGAGATCATGCAACGGTGGGGCGTCTACTACCGGCCGCGACCGATTGCTGCCGAAGGTGAAGTCGAAACAGAAGAAACGCCTGCTGAACAAACACCGTAGACTTTCTTGGAAAAGGCATAAAAAGAGAGCGTCCTGATTAATCAGGACGCTCTCTTTACTTCACCGAATTACTGGTGCCTGGTGATTGGGAATCTAATCTTCAGACCCTTCAGCTCGTGCGGGGGCAGCTGCCGATGTTGATGCACCACTGCTTGCAGCGGCTGCAGCCTTACGAGAAGCGTCGTCTTCCCA
>CAUZTE010000121.1:0-5285 GCA_963582565.1 Dehalococcoidia bacterium
CCTTTCAATACACTCCCCAAAGCCTCAACACCGTCTCCGTATTGGAGCACAGGGTCTGCCACCAGCTCAGCAGCAGAAATGTATTTCAACGTTCCTTGTTTCCTGTGTAACAAGAAAATGACTCTCAGTGCACAGCGGATTTCCTGCACATCGCCCATCCGCTCCAGCAAGGGGCCGAACAGGGCCGATGGTACTGGCACAATTTCATTTGCCTGAACATATGCCGGTCTTGATGCCACCTACACCACTCCTGAGTTGTTAGGTAGAGCCTCAAACTTGGCTAGCCGGTCCTCAAAATGAAGGTGGATAGAACCCTGAGCGCCATGGCGATGCTTGGAAATAATCAACTCTGCCATGTTCTTGGGATAGGGCTGTGTGGGGAATTGAGCGTTCCATTGATCTTCTGTGTAGTTCTGATCCTCACGATAGATGAACATGACCACATCAGCGTCCTGCTCAATGCTGCCACTCTCACGGAGGTCTGATAGCTGTGGACGATGCGATGTCCGGCTTTCAATGGCTCGACTAAGCTGGGATAAGGCAAGTACCGGCACGTTCAAATCCCTGGCTAGTGCCTTGAGCGACCGTGATATTTCGCTGACTTCCTGCACCCGGTTGGCGTTGCCCCTTGAATCGGCCCCCTGCATCAACTGCAAATAGTCCACGACGATGAGGTCTACCCCTCGATCCAGGTGGAGTCGTCGTGCCTTGCTCCGTAGATCCATCACCGTGAGCATGGGCGTGTCATCGATGTAGATGGGAAGGTCTGACAACACACCGGTAGCGTCCACAATGCGCCGTTCCTGGGTCTCTGAATACAGATGCTGCCGCAGACGGAAGCTGTCAACGTCCGCCTCAGCCGCCAGCAGACGGTTTCCCAGCTGATCTCTGCTCATCTCAAGGCTGAAGATCGCCGAGGTTGCCCCTTCTCGAGCGGCGTTCCTGGCGATGCTCAAGGCTAAAGCGGTCTTGCCCAAACCAGGGCGTGCAGCAAGGATAATCAAGTCAGAACGTTGCATCCTCCCCAGTAGCTGGTCAAGGTCCGGGAAGCCGGATGGAATGGGAGCATTGCTCTGATCCATTCCACCCTGCGTGGCCGCTGCAGCGTCTTCCAGGTAGGTATCCAGCACCTCTCGGATATGGACGAAATCCCGGGAACCGCCGCTTGATCGTAAATGGAAGAGCAGGTCCTCTGCCCGGGAAAGGGTCCCATCCACGTCAGCGCCGTTCTCAAAGCCAAGGTTGGCTATGCCAGAAGCCGCATTGATGAGCTGCCGCATCACTGACGTACGTTGGACGATCTGTGCGTAGTACTCCACGTTGACGGATGTAGGCACAGATGACGATAGCTGGCTCAGGTACTCATACCCGCCAGCCTCTTCCAATCGACTGAGACGAGCCATCTCATGGCCCATGGTTGCCATATCAACGGCTTCCGGACGCTGGGCCAGGGCAAGGGCTGCCTCATAGCACCAACGGTTACGCTCTCGATAGAAGTCGTCAGGGTGAAGCAGTGCAGCAATCTCATGAATGGCCTCTCCGTCAATCAACAGAGCGCCAATGACCGCTTCTTCTGCTTCTATATCATGGGGGAGAACTCGCTCTGCGTACATATGTTCCTATTTTACGTTGAATAGCACAAACTTACTAGCGCTCTCACGCGATAAGTGTGCGCCTCACATGATAGGAATCGCCCGGGCGATTTGTAAGAGGAATATTGACGGGTATTGTTGTTGACAATCACTTAAAAAGAGCAAAGAAAAACCCTCCAGATCTGGAGGGTTTTTCTACTATATCGTTTTAAGCAATGAAGGGAAGTTATGCCTTTTCCTCGTCTTCGTCTTCTTCCTCTTCATCAACCGCATCGTCGCCGGCTTCAGCTTCTTCTTCGTTTATGGCCTCGTCGTTATCCTCATCATCTTCGGCGTCTTCATCCCCGGGAACAACGGCGAAGTACCGTCCCGCAGCATCCTCGACAACCACAGTGACTGTGGGAATCAAGTCCATGTGCAATCGAACCGGAACCTCGAAGGTCCCCAGGTCCCGAATCGGCTCAGTCAGGGTGATGGTACGTCGATCGATATCCTGACCAACCGCCTCAGTAAGTGCTTCAGCAATGGCTATGTTGGTGATGGAGCCGTACAGGTGGCCACCCTCTCCGGCGCGGCCCTTCAGCGTAATGCTCAAGCCTTCCAACTTGTCAGAGACGCCCTTCAAGTCAGAAGCGTCCTTTGATCGCTGCGTTTCCGCAACCTTCTTAATCTTCTCAATACGCTTCATCTGCTCGGAAGTCGCCGGCGCGGCAAGACCCTGGGGAATCAGGTAATTACGTGCAAACCCGCCGGATACGGCACGAATCTCACCTGCCATATATTTCGGGGGGACATCAGCTAGGAACACCACTTGAAAACGCACCGGAACACCTCGAACGCAAATTTTCACATACAAGTTGAATAGGACACTCAAGATTACCACAGTAACGGCCCAATAGGAAACCTATCAGGGACCGGACCGCGCTCTCAAGGGTCAGGTCATCCGGGTCCAGGGCTTACCCTGGTTATCGGAAGGGGTTCAACGCCAGTGCGCCGCCAACCGCAAGCCCAACCAGCGTATAGAAGCCAATGAACGGGAACTCAGGGGCCACGAAGATGTACACGATGAAGGCCAGAGCATACGCACCTATCGCCAAGCCTTGCAGGGCGGGTACGCGTTTCCGATTGGTCACCCTGCTAATCGCCTCGCCTATCGCCCAACCGGATCCAAGGAACGTGGCGGGGCCGTAGATCCAGACGATACGGAAGGGAACAAGGAATTGAAAGAGACCGAAGAACACCCCCAGTGCCAACGCGACGACAATAGCAACCACGATTGCTTTGGTGAGCTGGGTTGTCGGGAGGTTGTAGGTAGGTATCTTTTGGACGTTGGCGCACTCCGGGCACCTGGCCCCAACGGGGGTCTGTATGCTGCAACTAGCGCAAATGGGTTTCTCGCACTTGCTGCACCGTAGTAGCGTCTCTGTATCCGGATGGAAGGTACACTGCATGACTATGCCTCTGCTGCCTCTCGTGGTTCTTCCGGTCGACGAGACACCCAATCTTCCCGGCTTGCTATATCCCTATCAAACAACAAACGATAGAACAACACCCGGGTTAGCGGTTCCCCTTGCAACGGTCGCTGCCAGTTGGCCGCGAGTCGCTTAGCAACCAGAAGCACCAGAACGCCCAGAGTGGTGACAATCGCCTGGTCGGAACGGTTCAGGACGGTAGCCATCACGGGTACCAGAAACATTGCGAACAATAACCACAATGCCAGGTTCTTCCGAATCACTCCACCCCATATTCCTGCTAGCAGGATGACCATCCCCAACTCCCACAACAGTAGGAACCCCAGGAACACGCCAGCCGCCGTGGAAACCCCTCTACCACCTTTGAAACGAATGTAAGGGGACCAGTTGTGGCCGGCTACTGCGGCAAGCCCGCCCGCCATCATTGCCCAATCAGAACCATCTTGCAGGGATATTACCCACACGAGGGCGGTTCCCTTGACCAAGCCGTCAAACAGGCCCAGTGCATACCCGCTTTTCTTGCCGACGTGGGTTATGACGTTGGATGCCCCTACGTTCCCCGTGCCGTACTTGCGGATATCGATGCCAAGGCGGTAGCGCCCAAGGATGTAGGCGGAGGGTATTCCGCCCCAGAGGTATCCTGCCACTACGGCAATGACAATGTCCAAAGCCCATCCTTATCAAATAAGAGTACGTTCATTAGATACCAGATGCACATTGTGGGCAACGTCATAGGTGAATGCCATAGAACAAGAAGGTGAATCAGGGGCAGATCCAATAGCAAATGGTTGGAATAAGAACTCTTCCTATCGAGGTCCCATCTCCAACAACCGTTGGCCGTTCTCAGCGGGAGGCCCCACCAAGCCCGGCTCCACTTCGTCGCCTTCATGGTTGGCATGGTAGTCACTGCCACCAAGGGCAAGGAGCCCATGTCGTTTAGCGATGCCATGAAGCCAATTTACTGTTTCTTCATTGTAACTTTTGTAATAAACTTCCATGCCAGCTAGGCCTTTGGGCACCAACGAGGCGACCAATGACTCCGGGTCTTTGGTATACGTAGGGTGTGCCAAGACAGGAATGCCCCCGAATTTTCTGATGAGTTCAACCGAATCCGCAGGGCTCATCTTCTCTCGACTTACATAGGCGGGTCCACCACGCCCAATATATTTGTCAAAGGCATCCTTCAACTCAGTGATGTAGCCCTTCTCCAACAATGCCCTTGCTACATGCGGCCGAGCGATGGCTCCACCCTGCGCCAACTCCACCACACGCTCCCACGTGATGGCCAATCCCATCTCGTTGAGCTTTTCCACCATCTTCTCGCCCCGGCCCTCACGGCCTTTACGAAAGTGGGCCAGCACTTTTTGAAGCTCAGGGTTGTTCTCGTCCAGGTGGTAACCCAGGACATGGACTTCACTGTCATCGACTTCTGCCGATATCTCCACACCGGGAATAAGCGTCATATCGGGATGCTTCGCCAACTCGGCCTTCGCCTCGGGGATGCCTTCAAGGGAGTCATGATCAGTGATGGCGATGACTTTCAGGCCGTTCTCCGCAAGAAGCTTGACCAACTGCGTAGGTGTGAGCGTCCCGTCTGAAGCGGTTGTGTGTAAGTGAAGGTCTACGGTAAAACCCAACTGATTCCCTCCCTGACCTGATACCGGTATTGAGAAAAAGAAAAAGCCCCACCCCGATGCTTTCCATCAGGGCGGGGCTTGATCCTACTTAGCGTATTCTACGTTCCGGGTCTCCCGGATGATCATCACCTTAATCTGTCCAGGGTACACAAGGGTCTCCTGAACCTTCTTGGCAATGTCCCGTGACAAGGCTGCGGCGGTCTCGTCGTTGACCTGTTCCGGCTTCACCATGACACGAACCTCTCGGCCCGCCTGGATGGCGAATACCTTCTCCACACCTTCAAAGCCCTTTGCAACCTCTTCAAGGTCCTGGAGCCTCTTGATGTAGGACTCGACAGTGTCACTGCGAGCTCCCGGTCGCGAGGAGGTTATCGCGTCCGCAGCAGATACGATGAACGCCTCAACGGTGCTCTTCTCATGGTCATGGTGCTCCGCAATGGCCCTACTGATGGCCTCTGGAACACCGAACTTGGCTGCCACCTCTCCGCCGATCTCAGCGTGGGGGCCTTCAACCTCATGAGTCATCGTCTTACCGATGTCGTGCAGGAGCGCTCCGGTCTTACAGATCTCAACATTTGCACCGA
>CAUZTE010000122.1:0-5273 GCA_963582565.1 Dehalococcoidia bacterium
GTTAATTAAATAAAAGGAGCCCCGGTTTAAATCGGGGCTCCTTTTTGATTTCAACAATCTCGGAACAAAATAGCGTTGAGTTAGATTTTAGTGGCTGAAATAGACGCGCTGTACCAGAACTGGCCGTCCCAAATGGCGTCACTCTCGGACCGCTCTACCTTCACATTCTGGAACCCTGCGTTCCGGATAATCTGTGCGTACTCCTCCACTGGAAGGGATCCGGAGATGCATCCGGTCATCAAGGCCATGTCCTCTTTTTCGGCCTCTGTCGCAGACCGCGTCAGCACGATGTCCGAGATTATTACCCTGCCGGCAGTACTCAACACGCGATAAGCCTCACGGAACACCGCATCCTTATCGGGCGCAAGGTTGACCACGCAGTTGGACATCACCACATCCACCGTGGCGTCTTCTAACGGAAGGGCTTCAATATCGCCCTTCTTGAACGTGACGTTCTTCAGACCCAACTTGCTTGCGTTCTCTTCGGCACGATCGAGCATGTCCTGGGTGAAGTCGACGCCTATTACTGCGCCAGACTCGCCTACCTGCTGAGCGGCCAGGAAGCAATCCAGGCCCGCGCCGCTCCCAAGGTCAAGCACCGTCTCACCAGGCTGCATACTGGCCAGCGCGACGGGGTTGCCGCACCCAAAGGTGACCACGCCTTCCGGCAGCTGGGCTAGAACCTCTGTGGGATACCCTGCCAAAGACCCTGCATTGTCGCCGCAGGAACAATCCACCTCGCAACAGCTTGCCGTTTCCTTCAGCATCGTTGCGTAGGTCTCTGATATTTCGACTTTAAGTTGAATGGGGGTTTTCATCCGGAATCTCCTTTCGCTGTACCTGTAATACGTCTTGGTGAGAACTGGCGTTTGAAACCAAACCGGCAACACCCAGCTTCAGGGACTCCAGAGCGCCAGGCGCAAGGCAATAGCACACAGCAGATCCCTGGATCTCACCGGTGATAATGCCTGTCTCCTTCAGCACCTTGAGATGCTGGGAGACCGTGGCCTGGGCTAGAGGAATCTCATCGACGACTTCGCTGCATACACAGGCCTGTCGCACAGAGAGGAGTTGCACGATACGCAATCGCGCAGGGTGACCCAGTGCTTTAAACATCCCGACAAGTTGTTCGTCGGAAATGATGGTTGCAACATTGCTCATCGCTTCTTCACCTTTCATCGTAATTTTACGATTAAGAGAGTCCAGCGTCAAGCCGTAATTATATCCATGGTCTGCTTATGTCCCAGCCCGTTACACCAACCTAAAGCACAAGGGCCCAAAGAGTGGGTCCAGGGCTAGCCCTGGCTAGGCAGAACCCAACTCAGAAAGTATCTTGACCCCACCCTCGAGAGTTCGCTGCACCGGGCATCTGTCCGCGATTTTGTGGAGTCGCTCAATCTGTTCAGCGTCCAAATCCCCGGATACCGTTATACGTTTCCTGATCACATCCAACAGGACGTTGTCGGCTTCCTCGCACTCCTCACAGTCCCTGGCGTGGACACGACTATGATTCAGCTCCACAGTGACCTGACCAAGTGGCCAGCCCTTGCGGTCGGCGTACAGCCGAAGGGTCATTGCAGTTCAGGTGCCAAGGGCGGCCAGCAGCAATCCGTAGGGGTCTGGCCCCGCGCCGTCTCCGGCAGACGGAGGCTCGTCAGCGATGAACGTGCCGTATTCTGTGGTCACAGAGTGTTTAAGGTTGTCCAATGACTGTACCGTTACCGTGGCCATGACGGCTCCTTGCAAATGCTGATCGTCGTTGCTTACTCCTGACCCACCAGGACGTCATCGCCCTCCACTCGCACCGAGTATTTCTGCAATGCGAATGCCGCCGGGCCTTGTGACACCTCTCCCGTAGTCACATCAAAGACGCTACCATGATACGGACATTCAATCTCGTTCCCGTCCAATGTCCCTTTGTCGTCCACAATGGGCATCTCCGCGTGGGGGCAGGTGTTGCCGACGGCGAAGAATTCTCCGTTCACATTGCCCAACAGCACCGGGTTCAGCCCCACCTCAATCTTGACCATCTCGCCAGGCTGCAGGTCTCCCACCTTGAACACTTTCTCAAAGTCTGCCATTGTCCCCTCCCCCTGGTGTTATTTCCTAGCTAGCATCGACGTCCACAAGTACCCTGTCCCCTTCAACCCGTACCGCGTACTTGGTCAGGCACTCCGTGGCCAAGCCTCGCACCAAATCCCCGGTAGCCATGTCAAAGATGCTGCCATGGTGGGGGCATTTCACCTGGTTCTCGATCATGCTGCTCTTATGCTCCAAGATCGGGCGGATTGAATGTGGGCAGATGTTGCTTACCGCGTAGAACTCGCCGTCCACATTGCCTACCAACACCTGCGTATCCCCCATGTCCACTTTGACAATCTCGCCAGGCTTGAGGTATTCAGCTCTGAGTGCCAATTTAAACTCACCCATTGTTTCCCCCTGCGTTTTAAGAAGCCCTATTATCGGCTACTTCAATGACGCCATGAATCCCAAAATACGCTCCCGAACGGCGCCGGGCGTCTGTTGTTCAACGGATACATCCCAGTATTCACTCTCCGGTAAGCACTCTTCCAAGTACCGTGCGGCTGACGTGGCATGGGCGACGTCGTAGCCAGGGATGATGATCGCCGGGACCTTCAACGCCATCAACTCTTCCGGCTCCGCACCGGGCGCTGTATCGCGGTCATAGAGCGTGCGACCCGTTGCTGAGATGAGCCCTGCATAGCGGTCGGCGTCCTGTGACGCGAATCGCTCGGCGAATGAGCTATCGTTGTTTATCGCCGCCGCCCAGGGGCCAGCCTCCGGGTTCGTCCAAAAGGTCTTGCCCTCTTTGGCCAGGGACACCACGGCGTCTAGTCCGTTCTGTACCAGAAACGTGTGGTGCGTCTCAAACCGCTCAACTCCTGCGATGTGCCATCGCGGGCCGCCCACAGGCCAGTGCAACACCAGCCCCAGCGACGCTTCAGGATATGCCACTCCGAAGGCTGTTGCCACCGAGACACCCATGCAGCCGCCCATGATGAAGGCACGCTCATGGCCCAGGTGTTCAAGGAGCCCCTTGGCTTGTTTGGCATAGCCCGGCCAGGTCAATCGCTCTACACGACCTCCCGATAAACCCGCCTCTCGACGGTCGTAGGCGATGCAGGTGTAGTCCTTGGCCAGCGATTCTAAAGGTTGCATGCCCTTCCAAACGCCCGCCATTGACCACTTCTCTATGGTGGAATCAAATCCGCCAGGCGCCATCATCAGGAGCGGCGGCCCGGAGCCGTACACCTCATAGTTCGTCTGAATCCCGTCAATGACCACCGTAGCCATAGCATCCTCCAGAAGTTGCGCTGACCGTGGAATCAGAGCATGCGGGCATTGAGGTGTCAACCCACAGGCCATGACTGTAACGCCTCAGCATGATAGTCTATTGCCGCAAATCAACACCTGTTAGGAGAAGCGAAATGGCAATCTGGATGAACGTGTTTATAGAAGCTAAAGAGGGTAAAGGCAATGAGCTGGCGCAAAGCTATGCCGAACGTTGCCCAGACATCCGCAACGAACCCGGCTGCAACCAGTTCGAGTTTTATCAGAGCATTGAACGCCCGGACTTCTTCATCCTCCACGAGGAGTGGGCAGACGAGGCGGCCCTGGACGCCCATCGATTGCTGACGCAACAACAGGGTGTGGACACCTCTCACCTGCGGAAGGGCACCCACCATCGCGAATACATCAGCGTCAGCTAGCACTTCCAACCTCCGGGGGCAGTTGTAGACGTGAAGTTGTTGCGGCGCTTACGAAAATGGCGTATCCCGTTGGCAGGGGCGTTGGTGTTTCTGGCGCTCCTGTACGGTGGTGTGTCCGTGTTCCTTGCCAACGGCGTTACCAAGGCAGAACGGGAAGCGTTCGACCACACGCCGACGGAGTACAACCTGCCCTTTGAGGATGTGGAGTTCACCACCAGGGGCAGCGACATCACGCTGAAGGGCTGGCACATCCCAACCACTGAGGACGCACCCACCATCATCTTCGTCCACGGTCTGGGGAGCAGCCGTGCAGGTGACGAAGCAGTGGGTCTCGCTGCAAGACTGTGGGCAGAGGGGTTCAACACCCTCCTGTTCGACCTACGCGGCCACGGCACATCGGGCGATGGCAAGGTGTCCGGCGGTTACTTTGAGCAGAACGACCTGCTTGGCGCCTACGACTACCTGATCGGGCGAGGCGTGCCAGCAGAGCGCATCGGCGTCATCGGCTTTTCGATGGGAGCGGCAACGTCGGTGCTTGGGGTGGCGCAGGAGCCGGGCATACGTGCGCTGGTTGTCGACAGCCCCTTCGCCAACGCGGGCGACCTCATCGCCCAGGAGGTCTCGCGACGGACGCCTGTGCCCAAATGGCTGGTTCCATTCTTTGGGCTGGGGACGAAGCTGGCAGCGAGTGTGCTCCACGACATCAATCTAGGCGACATCGACCCGGAATCTGCGGCGGCTGATATCGATTACCCCATCCTGCTGATCCACGGCATGGAGGACGAGCGCATCCCGATGGAGCAGGGGCTTCGAGTCCATGCTGCATCGCACCAGAGCAGCAGTCTCTGGCTGGTGCCTGACACCGACCACGTTGACGCGTTCCTGAACTTCCCCGACGAGTACACAGAGCGCGTGGTCGCCTACTTCCGGGGACGGCTAGGCGTTCAGTAACCCCTCTGGTAGTGCTACTCAACAGGGTTGTCTAACGTGCGTTCAATGATGGATTCTGCCTGGATTTCGATTGTGAATTCCACCGTCACCTGGTTTGGGGTGTGGGAGTTCGGCAATTCAAAGATTACCCTTTCCTCTGAGGCCTCCAAGGCTTTCACTGTCCTGAGGACCTCAGAGCCTCTACTTCCGTCCAGTGTTTCACCATACACCCCGATCTCCCCTGAATAGAGGCTGATGAGGTGCCTCCGGTCTGGGAGGTACGCCCTGACCTTGACGTTGTACTCCACGCGATATGGAAGCCGATTGATAATGAGCAAGTCCACCAGCAAGAATGAATAGTCGCTGCCATTGGATGGTGTGACGGTTTTGCCAGGCATATATCCCTGCACAAGGCTGTCCCTCAACCGAGTGCCCTGTATGACAACATCCACAAAATCGCTCTCGAGACGCCCCCCTTCCGGCCCGGGTGTTACCGTTACCCGGATGCTTGGAGTGGGGGTAAGAGTGGGAACGAAAGGAACGGGAGTGATCCCAAGCTCTTCAAGGGTTGGTAGGCTCGGAGCGGATTCCGGTGGAGTTGGTATTGCAGGA
>CAUZTE010000123.1:0-5255 GCA_963582565.1 Dehalococcoidia bacterium
CGGCAAAGACGTAGGCGCAGCAACGGTTAACTGGGTCACCCAGACATCGTTCGCACCGCCATTGGTCGCCGTGGGTGTCAAAGCTGACTCCGGCGCGCACCAGCACATCAAGGACACCGGGGTGTTCGCAATCAACGTGATCGGCACAGAGCAGAAGGACATGGCGTTCACGTTCTTCAAGCCCCTGGAGCGCGATGGCAACTCCATCGGCGGCGAGGAGTTTGAGGATTCAGCGGAGACCAAGAGCCCGTTGCTCTTATCCGCTCCCGCATGGTGGGACTGCAAGGTTGTTGGTGAGGTTGCCAAAGGCGACCACAACCTGTTCTACGGCGGCTAAAAGGGCGAAGCCCTTTACCCATATGACCTGACGGTTACCCAACTAGATAGCCAAATAAAGAAGAGGGCCACCCATTGGGTGGCCCTCTTCTATTGCTTCCGGGTCGTGGTTGCGTTATGCCTTGGCGGGGGCTATCTCCCCAAGCATCTGGCCTGCATTGGTGTGGGACATGACCTCAAGCTCACCTTCCGTGAAACCGTTGTCCAGCAGGTTCGTCATGAACATGCCCATGCCTTCCTCAACCCAGGGCGCAGTACTCTGGCCCAGGTCTGTGGACAGGATGGTGGATGCAGGTCCTATGGTGCGAATGTTCTCGTATACCGTTGACCACTCCACCTTGCCAGTGAAGGGCTGGGTGAAACAACGCTCAAACATCACGTCGTACTTGGCAAGCTCCTTCTGTTCATCGATGGTCAGGAAGGTGGCGGGGAACTCCGGGTGGGTAATAACCACGCGGTTTACCTTGGCTTCTCGTGCTGCCTTCACCACCGGGATCATTTCGTTAGGAGCAATGTGGCCGGTGGCCAGAATCATGTCGTACTCAGCGATGACTTCCATGCACTGCCGTGCGGCTTCCGTCACCTTGCCGTCCACAACCACTTTCACCGGGCCGCCGGAGATGCCCTTCTCCAACATGGCTTTGGCAATGGTCATCCAGTAGGGCTGAGGTACGCCGGGGACGGGCTCGTTGGCAATGTTCTTGGCTTCGTTCTCTGCGTCTACGGTTGGGAACCAAACGACTTTGGTGCCCAACCTACCGGCAACGTCCACGGCCTGGGGGTTCAGCCCGCCCATGGAGTTGTTCAGGCATAGGCCACCGAAGGCCTTAAGTGCAGGGAACATCTCGTTGATGAGGTTGGCGCGGTCTGCTGTGCAGATGTAGTGCGACTTCAGCACCACACCAGCCATACCCGCTGCTACCGCGTGCTCTGCCAGAACGATATCATTGAACTTCCTGGGTAGCACGTCCGGTGCACTGTGGATGTGCATATCGTACGCGCCCTTAATCAACTCTTTCACCATTGCTTGATCTGCCATGGTCTTCTCCTCTGCTAAGCCCCATTGGGCCGTTATTGTTATCAGGAAATGTGTCAAAGGGATGGTAGCTATTGGCCAACAGGACTGTCAACCGCAGGATTCATCCTGCACCTGAGCTACCGAGCGGCCAGAACGCCTTAAGACAGTGTATCCTGTGCCGCAGGGGAGGGCATGACGATGAACGAAGCTGTTCAGGCCGTATTGGACTACCATCGCGCTACTAACCACTCGGTGGAAAGCGTTCAGTCCAACAACCTTGCCCTCGATTTCTCCAACCTGCCTCGCACGTACAAACTCTACCGGAAGCTAGAGACTGTGCCGCTGCCTGAGGAGCCGGTTGCCTCCACACTCCCGGCGCTGAATGCCCTTTCCACAACTGCCGGTTCCACTGAAGAGTCCGTTCCTGACCTGGCGACACTCTCCACACTTCTCAAGCTATCAGCGGGCATCACCAAGTGGCTGACGGTGCCTAACGGGAAGATGGCCTTTCGGGCTGCCTCCTGCACGGGCGCTATGTACCACATCGAGCTGTACGTGGTGTGTGCCGAGTTGGAAGGACTACCGGCAGGGGTCTATCAGTACGGAGTCCACGACAACGCATTGAGGCGCATCCGGTCAAGTGATTTTCGGGGTGCGCTTACTGATACTACCGGGAACCACTCCGGCGTGGCGAACGCTCCCGTAACCATCGTTTACACCAGTGTCTTCTGGCGCAACGCGTGGAAGTACCAGGGCCGGGCCTACAGGCATGCCTACTGGGACGGCGGGACGATTCTGGCCAACACCCTTGCGCTGGCGTCGAGCCACGGTCTCCCGGCGAGCGTTGTCACTGGCTTCGTTGACGACGCTGTGAACCGTTTGGTGGACGTGGACGGCGCGAAGGAAGCAGCCCTCTTCATGGTACCCATCGGGTACACGCCTTCCCGGCAAAAAACCGGTGATCCCGCCCCTGAACGGGCGAGGTTGGAGACGCTGCCCTATTCACCCCAGGAGGTAAATTACCCCCTGATTCGCTCGACGCACGATGCAACATCGTTGGCGGATGCCGATGCAGTACGGTCGTGGCGTTCGTCAGCCATGTCAGTGGGGGTAGGGCCGTCCACATCGCAATTAACGTCGTTGTCCCCCGCAAAGGCTGACGAGCAGCCCCAGGCTTCCGTCGACGAGGTCATCCAACAACGCGGCTCGACGAGGCGGTTCCAGGAGACGCCCATCAGCTATGCGGACTTCTCCACAATGCTGTCAGCAGCCACGGCAGGGGTGCCTGGCGACTACCTGTCAGAGTCGAGTGCAGATCTGAACGATGTGTACCTCATCGTGAACGCCGTTGAAGGGCTGGTGGGCGGTACGTACGTGTACCATCGAAACAGCCAGGAGTTGGAGCTTCTGCAAGAAGGGCAGTTCAGGGAAGAGGCTGGCCACCTTGGCCTCGGCCAGCCCCTGGCCCACGATGCTGCGGTGAATGTCTACTTCATGGCTGACCTGGATAAAGTAACGTCCGGCCTTGGCCCTCGTGGGTACCGTGCAGCCCAACTGGACGCCAGCACCACGGCGGGTCGACTCTACCTATCGGCGTATGCGTTGGGTCTGGGCGCGTCCGGTCTCACCTTTTTCGACGATGAAGTGACCGAGTTCTTTGCACCTCACTCCAAAGGGAAGAGCGTCATGTTCCTGGTGTTGCTGGGGGCGCCAGCGTATCGCAAGAAGGTGGACAGGGATCGCACGTGGTTTAATCCGGAAACACCGAAGTAGAAGTAACTGGGATTAGGGCTTTAATTCCAGATTTGGCTCTATGGTAGCCAGTTCACCAATGAAGTTCTGAGCGGTTGAGGAGATCGGCTTTCCTCGGAGCGTGACCACGCCAACCTGTTCTGGGATCAGCAGATTGCTCAACGGATAGATGTCCAGTTCAGCGGCGTCACCAGCGGATACAGCGATATCCGGCAACACAGAAATCCCCGTTCCACCTGCCACGTACAGCTTGATCGCCTCAATGCTATCCGTCTCTACAATGATGTCATAGTGGAGTCCACGCTTTTGAAAGGCCTCGTCCATCAGCCGTCGCGTGCGGGAGTTGGTGCTGAGCATGACCATGGGCCAGCGCGCCAGACCACTGAACGTCGGATCACCTTGTCGGCCTACCGGGTGGCCTTTGGGCGCAACGAGTACTCGCTCGATTGTGAACATGGGAGAGAAGTCGTAGCCGATGGGCACGTCCGCGGTTGGGAGTATTCCCAAATCAGCATCACCTTCGGCCACCATACGCAGGATGTCAGTCTCACCTCTCGACCATAACCGGAGCAGGTTCTTTGGGTACTTCTGTCGAAAGCTGGTGACCGGCTTATGCAGTACATTGGCAATGAGCGCGGATGGCGCTGCGATGGTCACAGGGCTGATGTGTTCAAGGCCATAGGTGAATGATTCCAGCGCGCCGATACCCTCCACCAACGGGCTGGCCATTTCCAGCAATGCCGTTCCTGCCGCCGTGAGCTGGATGGGCCTGCGACCCCGGAAAAGCAGCTCGACACCCAGTTCTTCTTCTAGCTTCTTGAGATGTTTGGTCGCCGCGGGCTGGCCCTGGTTGAGCGAACGGGCGGCGGCGGATATGCTGCCGAGCTTTGCCACAATACAAAATGTGCGTAGTTCGCGGAACTCCATAACGCCCTCCTCTCAGTCCTATTCCTAATTGGAATGTATCATATGGCATAGTATGCCTTGACACAAGTTTTGCGCACTTCCATAATTCTCCGCAAAGCTCATGTCAGAGTTTTAAAATACGGGGGAGGGTCATCATGGCTAAGTTTCGTATTATGCCCCATAGCCGCCTACAGGAGTGGGTAGCTGAGGAACTGGGATACTTTGCAGATGAGGGTCTGGACTACGAGTTTCTGCATTCAACTCAGGTATCTGCTCAGCCCAGCGTCAGTTCAAGCGACCAGGCACCGCTAGAGGTGAAGCGTGGCGCATTCGAAGGAATGGCAGAAGGACGTGCCTGCGAGATCAGTTCTGCCTGCCATTGGGCCATCAACATGGCTGCCCATGGTGAGCACGGTCGCATGTGGGGACACGCCTATTCAGTGACTCCGTCCGGTATTTGGGTAGCCCCTGAGTCTGACATCAAGTCGCCTGAGGACCTCAAAGGCGTAGAGGTTGCAGTGGGCTACCACTCAGGCAGCCACTTCTCAGCCATCCAGGCTCTTGAGCCGTTCCTGTCCAAGGATGACATCAAGCTCCAGTTCGTGGGCGGCCCCGTTGACCGGGCGGTGCTCTCCCTGGACCGTCGAGTAAAGGCCGCTAACGTATTCGGCACTCCTTCATATGTGTTGGAGCAGCAGGGGTTCCGAAAGATCGTGGACACCAGCTTCATGATTGGCTTCCTCATCAACGGTGATGCCACGGACGAGCAGCTCTGGGGGTACTTCAACGCTCTACAGCGCGCACAGCGTGAGATTGACGTTGCCAAGGAGCTCTATCAGCACTACTTCCTGAAGGAGCTGCCGGAGAAGCTTCATCAGTACTTCGACTACCGAAAGGCTGGCATCGGCGAGCGGTTGGTCTTTGAGCCCTACACCAAGGAGACGTTCGACCGCACACACCGGTGGATGTTGGAGTGGGGTATGTTCGATAAGGAGCAGGTCGGCACATCCTCCTATGAGGATGTTGTGCACGCCTAAGCCTATCCAACAGTGAGATTTGAAGGAGCCCCGGCATTGCCGGGGCTCCTTTTTTGTGCGGATGGAGCTTTGATTTTGACCGTAGTAGTTGCAACGCCCTATAACAGAAACGTAATGAGCAACATGCGATTTTGTATATGTATAAATAAGGGGACGCGCCACTAGTCACAAATTGTGCAATGTGGAAGGCTCCTCTGTGAAAACAT
>CAUZTE010000124.1:0-5206 GCA_963582565.1 Dehalococcoidia bacterium
GCTCACTTCTCAACTTGTGGAATCAATGGGTTCCGCGGAGGAAGAAATGCGCTCTTGGAAGGAAGCTGAGCCTCGATTGTGGGGACGGCTAGCCAAACTTAGCTATTTATTATTGGATTGGAAGCGTGTCTATAACTACTTCGGCAAGTTGCTTGCAACGGCGGACCAAACTGCGAACCAACATTTAAGCGATGGAATCAATCGCTGGGAACAATTGCAACTTATTAGCGACAGCCAAGCTGAGGATCTCAACTCATTGATCTCAGAGCCGCAAGCAAAATCGGCAATGCATCATTTAGGAGCCCATCTGGTATTGACCATAGCGATTCCAGTACCAATCCCTGGAGTCCGCAGTTTGGCCCGTTTTGCTTGGACTCTTGCCTTTTGGTTTCGTGATCTGTTAAGGATTTTTCGTTGGCGAAGCGCCCGAACCTCTAGCAGCTCGTCGGGGGTACATGGCCCAGTCGTGTTATTTCTGAGCCTGATACCGATACTTGGGGCCGTGGCCTATTTAGCTGCTCGCCCTCTACGAAAACCACTATTGATCCGTATCGCCCTCGATCAGACCACGCTGCTGCTACCGTTTGGACTGCATCGACGACTTTCAATCACAAAATGGCTCGCGCCTCGCCGCTCCAAGAAATAGCTCCCAATGGAGGCAAAGTAGATTTATAAAGACAGTGCTTCAGCCTTGAACCAATTCGGGTTCATTAGCTAGTCTCTTTCACGTAGACAAACAGGTCCCCTGGCTGACAATCAAAGAACTGACAAAGGCGATTCATTACTTCCACGCCAATCCGACCCTCTTTATCACTACTCATTCGGCTCAATGTTGACTTAGATATCCCTGTGTTAGCCAAAATGACGTCATACGTAATTCGCCGTCGCTCGTCACGGCCTTTTTCCGCCATCATCTCCCGCAATCTGCATTGAATCATTAGGACCTTCTCAATCATTATCCAAAATCACGCTAAGGCCGGACTCTTGCTTAGGTTTGACTCCTGTATCGTCGAACCAAGGCCAGTCTGAAGGGGCTGGATGGGACTCCGGTGACCATGGAGAGGCCGACTATATTTAATGAGGAATACGTTGCATCGCACCAGCCACGAAATTCACCATATTTCGTTGACATCCACCTACCAAATCAGGTACCGTATCCACGTTCCAGACATGTTAAGGCAACCAAAGCATATTCTCTCAGCATGCCGATTAGAGGGGAAGGCGAAACGTTGATCCGACAACAGGTGAGTCACAATGGTCACCTTTCCACTGCTCCGACAGTGGAATCGACTATGCGGATTCACAACTTCCGCATCATCTTGGAATCGTCCGAGGCACCAGACTTCATCGATATCACTGACCAGATCGTCGACTCGGTCCAGGAAACCGGCGTTACTTCGGGTAATGTCCTGGTCTACTCAATGCACACGACTGCAGCCATCAAGATCAATGAAATGGAACCGCTCCTGCTAGAGGATCTGGCGCGCACCCTTGAGCACATCGCCCCTCGCGATGCGGACTACCGACACAACGACTTCACCGTCCGGACTGTCAACATGAATGAGGATGAGTGCCCCAACGGCCACGCCCACTGCCAGCACCTGACTCTGGGCACCAGCGAGACCATCGCTATCATCGACGGAGCGATGCAACTAGGCACCTACCAACGCATCTTCTTTATTGAGCTGGACCACCCCCGCCAGCGGGAAATCCTCATCCAGGTGATGGGATTCTAGTTGGCTCCTTTCCCCCCACAGGATCTTTCCACTCGTCGGTTCATCTCTACGAACAATTGTGTCTTCACTGGTAACGGTATCAAAGTCCGACTCACACGCCCCTCGTATGTCCAACATGCCCATATCCTGGCTGCTATCCTAAATCAGATGGACGGTGCAACGAATGTTCAAATGGGTAGCAAATCGCAGCGTTTCCTCGACTGCAAATCTGCTACCCAAGGGCAAGCCTTCGCCAGAGCATGATTGAGTACGTCAGCGTTGACTCTTCGATCGCGGGTGAACCTGATTACTAATAATGGCGTTATGTTAAGTATTTTCGAGGAACGTGATCTACGCGATTCAATCCAGCGGACAATGCTAAGCAATGGGGGAGGGGGCACTGGATTATATCTGTACTTCAAGTGCGATCAGCGTGTTACCCTGAGAGACAGATGCTGGAAACCACATTAGGAAGTAGTGCGTTGACCGAACCTGCATCAAAACCCCAGAAACCAAAAATCTACCAGGACTGGTTGCTGATACCGGTGTTCGCGGCGGTCGTGATCGCCGACCAGATTACCAAGGCCCTGATTCGAGCGAACCTCCACCTCCATGAGTCGGTTCCCGACGAGGGGTTCTTCCGCTTAACCTACGCCACTAACACCGGAGCGGTGTTCGGCACGTTCTCAGACCAAACGTTCATCATGACCATCGCGTCGTTCGTAGGAGTGGGGATCTTGCTGTACTTCTATCATGCCCACTCCGGCTCAGAGCGGTTGGTGCGCCTCAGCCTCGGGTTGCTACTCGGTGGCGCCATAGGAAACCTGATAGACCGCATATGGCTCGGTAAGGTGACTGACTTCCTGGACGTGGGACCCTGGCCAATATTCAACCTGGCCGATTCTGCCATCGTTGTCGGGATAACAGTCCTGGTGGTGATGTTCCTGTTCGAGAGGGATAACCCTGTAAAGGCTCCACTCAACAACCATGTCGATCCTGACGGTATCGTCGACGAAGCAACGCCATCCATCGCAGCGGAGTCCGCAGGAAATGACGACTGAAACGCGACGGTTCACAGCCAACAAGGCGGCGATGCGCCTGGATCGCTACCTGGCGGCCTGCTGCCCTGACGTCACGCGGTCAAGACTGGCCAAGCTCATACAGGACGGCATGGGAACCCTGAACGGACTGCCGGCCAAGCCCTCGCAAGCCGTGCACCCCGGAGACCTGGTTGCCCTCACCATACCGGCACCGGTACCGTTGGATCTGGAACCGGAAGACATCCCCATCAACATCCTCTATGAAGACGATGATCTCATGGTGGTGGACAAGCCCTGGGGTCTCACTGTGCACCCCGCGCCGGGTCACCCGTCCCACACACTGGTCAACGCCCTGTTAGCCCTTCGACCGAATCTCTCGGGCATCGGCGGCGTGCAGCGACCAGGCATCGTGCATCGACTCGATAAGGACACGTCCGGCCTGATGCTGGTGGCCAAGAACGATGCAGCCCACAACTCCCTGGCTACGCAGCTTCAGAAGAGGCTTATCCACAAACGGTACCTGGCCCTTGTCTGGGGTAACCCTAAACCTGCATCCGGGGTCATTGAAGGGGCAATCGCCAGAGACCCGCGGAACCGCAAGCGTATGGCGATAGTGGCCGATGGCCGAGAATCGACGACCCACTACGCCACACTGGAAGAATTCA
This sequence comes from Dehalococcoidia bacterium, assembly GCA_963582565.1. Taxonomy (GTDB): domain Bacteria; phylum Chloroflexota; class Dehalococcoidia; order Lucifugimonadales; family UBA1127; genus UBA1127. Next base: position 3,421 of record CAUZTE010000124.1, read on the forward strand.
ATGAAGTAAGTTTGGTGGAGGCCAGACCCGTGACCGGACGCACCCACCAGATACGCGTTCACATGACATCCATTGGCCATCCGCTGGTGGGAGATGCCCTGTACAGCAACAGGAAGACCCGTTTAGTGGAGCGGCAGTTCCTCCACGCGGAGACTCTGGAATTCAGTCTCCCCTCAACAGGCAAATCGATGGAAGTAACAGCGCCGTTGCCTCCGGACCTTCTGAAAGCTTTGGATACTCTTCAAAAATTGAATGGTGACACCCATAGATAATTTGGGATGTGGGGGTAGAATAGTGACTCCTTCCACATCGCCTACAAAACCACTGAGGGCACAATGAGCCTGCTGGACGACGTAAAAAGTCGCTTAGACATCGTTGAGGTTGTATCCGGCTACACGGCATTGACCCAGGCCGGGCGCAACCTGAAAGCGCGTTGCCCATTCCACACGGAACGGACACCGTCCTTTGTCGTCAACCCTGAACGTGGAAGCTGGCGCTGCTTCGGCGCCTGCGCCGAAGGTGGTGACGCCATCCGCTTCATCATGAAAGCGGAGAACCTGACCTTCACCGAGGCGTTGCGGACGCTAGCAGACAAGTACGGCATTCAGGCACCAACGCGCCGAGCCCAGGAAGCCATGAACCCCCTGCTTCGAGCCAATGAGGAGGTGGGCAAGTTCTACCACAGACACCTCATGGACTCTGAAGACGGGGCCGACGCTCGCGCCTACCTGGAAAAGCGCGGTGTATCCACAGAGACAGCTAACGCCTTCGGTCTGGGCCTCAGCCCCACTGGCTGGGAGGACATGAAGAACCACCTGGCAGGCCAGGGCTTCACGGACGCCCAGATGCTGCAGGCGGGACTCCTCCACAAAAGCGATGAAGGCCGCACGCGGGACCTGTTCCACGGTCGACTCATGTTCCCCATCAAGAACGCAGAAGGCCAGACCGTTGGGTTCGGCGGTCGAGAGCTGGACGGTGGGCAGCCCAAGTACCTGAACACGCCCCAATCCCCCTTGTTCGATAAATCGACCATCCTCTGGGGAATGGACGTGGCATCGGAAGGCATCCGACTCAAGGACGAGGCTGTAATCGTTGAAGGGTACATGGACGCGCTGATGGCCCACCAACACGGGTTCACCAACGTTGTGGCCTCTATGGGGACAGCGTTGACGAACCAGCAGGTGGAGCACCTGACCAGGCTGGCCAAGAACTACGTCCTGGCACTGGATGCAGATGCTGCAGGGCAGGAGGCCACACTCCGAAGCCTCAAGTCGTCCTGGAAAGGCGTTGACAACGTCAGGATTGCAACCCTACCCATCGGCAAAGACCCGGACGACCTTATTCGCCAGGCTCCCGAGAAATGGCCAGAGGTCATTGCCACCGCAGATTCAAGACTAGAATTTTTCTTTCGACTAATACCTCCTCGATACGATCTGACCTCCACAGATGGTAAGGAGGAGTTTTTGAGGGAATTTAGTGAGTGGCTCACATATCGTGAGAGTGCAACTGAAGAAGACCGATATATGGAGCGCCTTTCAGCCTTAACTGGTTTGACCAGGCATCTGTTGGAAGAAGCGCTGCAATTAAAACGTCAATCTCTGCTGCAGGCCGCCACCACAAAGAACCACCGCCAGCGGAGCCCAATACCACCGCCGAACGTGCAAGTGGCAGCGGCGGCCTTCAAGCAGGATCAGTTGGAGGCGTATAGCCTGGCTCTGTTGCTGAGAGACCCTGAACTCAAGGAGTTTGCAGAGGCCCTCCAACCGGAGTTTTTCCATGAGAGCGA
>CAUZTE010000125.1:0-5160 GCA_963582565.1 Dehalococcoidia bacterium
TACTACGTTGGAAGACGTGGTGTCCATGCAGCAGCAGGGCTATGCCCCGGTGATTGTCCACGGTGGTGGCAAAGTGATAAGCCAGTGGATGGAACGCTCCGGCGCTGCACCCAACTTTGTCAGGGGGATGCGGGTCACCGACCAACCCACCCTCGATATCGTGGTGGCGGTACTGACCGGCCTGGTTAATAAGCAGCTCGTTTCATCAATGCTGGCCCTTGGCGGCAAGGCCATCGGGCTTAGTGGCGTAGATGGCGGCATTTTGCAAGCAACAACGCTCGACCCGGAGCTGGGTTTCGTAGGAAAGATCGCGGCAGTGAACGCGACTCCTGTGCAGGAATTGGTGGCTAAGGGCTGGATTCCCATCATCGCGCCAGTGGCTACTGGCTGCATTGGTGAAGGGCAGGACAACGCGCCGCTCTATAACATCAACGGTGATGTAGCAGCAGGGGAGCTTGCATCGGCCCTCGGGGCAGAACGCCTCATATATCTGACAGACGTTGAAGGGGTCATGGACGTGGACAAGCGCACCATACCTCGGCTGACCCCGGGCCAAGCCCGCGGGTTGATAGAGAGTAAGATAGCCGCAGGTGGCATGATCCCAAAGCTTGAAGCGTGTCTGGACGCTCTACCAAACGTTGGCTCAGCGCAGATTCTGGACGGCAGGCGTCCCCATGCATTGATTGAATGTCTTGACGGAAAGGCTAACGGAACAAAGGTTGGGTAATACGAGGAGACCTGGATGACTTCCAATTTTGGTGGTTTTCCCAACATAGGTCAGCCGGGGCAGATGGGGCCTCCACAGATACCGTGGCGGCTCATTTCCATCTGGGGTGGCGGACTTGGCCTTGTCGCAGGGGCCCTGCTGCTTGGCGCATGGATCCTGAGTATCTTCACCAACTTCCTTTGGTTCGATAACCTTGACTATGGGGACGTCTACAAGACCATCCTCGTACACCGCATTTGGCTCTTCTTGACTGGGTCGCTGCTGTTCGCCGCCATAGCCGGATTCAACGTGTGGCTGACATACAGATATGGCAGAGGCCCACAGGTTATTCCCATCCCTGAAGAGACCCTGGAACTATTACGCCCGCTGACCCTTGTAGGCGTCATCTTCGTCATCATCGTCGCGGCCTTGATATTCGGTGGCGTGGCGGGCAGCAGATGGCCGACGGTTCTGGGCTTCATGCACTCGACACCCTTCAACGTGACCGACCCTCATTTCGGTAAGGATATCTCCTTCTTCGTCTTCACCCTTCCGTTGCATCACCTGGTGCAGGGCTGGCTTCTGGGGGCGATGATTGTAACAACCCTGATGACAGTGGCCATGTACTTCATCCACTTCAGCCTCCGCGGCGCCGTCTTCTCCATGACCATACCGGTCCGTGTCCATATCTCAGTGCTGGGCGCGTTGCTGCTCTTCATCTTTGGCTACGGGTACTGGCTGAGCATCTATGACCTGGTGTTCTCCACAGGCGGTGCCGTAGTTGGCGCAACGTACGCGGATGTGAACGCGAGCATACCGGCGCTGCGTATCCTGACGGTCATCGTTGTGGCCGGGGGGATATTGCTTCTGGCAAACGCCTACTGGTTCCATGGTGTCCGGTTGATGGTGGGCATCGCCGGCCTCTGGCTTGGATCAATGATCATTCTTGTGTTCATTGTCCCCGCCAGCGTCCATCGGTTCCAGGTTGAGCCGTCAGAGTTGGAGAAGGAACGGGAGTTCATCGCCAGGAACATCGAGGCGACTCGAGAGGCGTTCGGTCTGAACCGTATCGAGGAATCGCCCTATAGTATCAGCGAGACCCCCAGAGTCACCGAAGAGATTGTGGATTCCAACCCGGGAATCATCAACAACCTCAGGCTCTGGGATTACCGCCCCTTCCTGGATACGTTGAACCAGATCCAGTTCATCCGCCTGTACTACGATTTCCAGGATGTGGACGTGGATAGGTACACCATAGATGGTGAGTACAAACAACTCATGGTGAGCGCCAGGGAACTCTCGCCTGAGCGGTTACCGGAAGAGGCTCAGCGTTGGGTCAACCGTAAGTTGCAGTTCACCCACGGCTTTGGCGTTGTGGCTGCGCCGGTGACGGATTTCACCGACGATGGCAAGCCTAAATTCGTTCTACAGGACGTTCCGCCCGTAGGCAAAATTCCCATCACCCGCCCTGAGGTCTACTACGGCGAGAACACTCGCGACTATGTGGTGGTGAACTCGTCAGTGGAAGAGTTCTCCTACCCAACGGAGACTGACATCCCTGTCTACGCCCGTTACGAGGGCCATGGCGGTGTGCCTATCAGTGGCTTCGTGCGCAAATTTGCCTACGGCTGGAAGTTCAGGGACATCAACCTGTTCATCAGCGGTGAGATCACTGAAGGCAGCCGTATCCAGTACAACCGCAACATCCAGGACAGGGTGCGTGAAGTAGCGCCTTTCCTGGTTTTGGACAGTGACCCGTACGTGGTTGTTGTTGATGGTGGTCTACAGTGGATACAGGACGCCTACACCGTCACAGACCTGTACCCCTACTCCACTCCCTTTAATGGCGAGTTGGGGTCATTCAACTATATCCGCAACAGCGTCAAAATCGTCATGGACGCATACCAGGGCGATCTGACCTTCTACATCATTGATGACACAGACCCGCTGGTGCAGACCTTCGACAGGATGTTCCCATCGCTCTTCACGCCGTTCGATGAGATCGATGAACTGCATCCTGGCTTGCGGGAGCATATCCGCTATCCAGAAGGGTTGTTTGAGACCCAGGCGCAGCAGTACCTGCAGTACCACATGACAGACACTACAGTCTTCTTCAACAAGGAAGACCAGTGGAGCATCCCGCAGGAGACCTTCTTCGGCGCTCCCCAGAACATGGAGCCGTATTACCTGATAATGAAACTACCGGAACAAGAAGGGCAGGAGTTTGTATTGCTGCTGCCGTTCACACCGGCTGACCGCCCCAACATGGTTTCCTGGTTGGCGGCACGAAACGATGGTGAGCATTACGGGAAGTTAGTGAACTTCGTATTCCCCAGGGGCAAGCAGCTTGATGGCCCATTGCAGGTGGAAGCCCGTATAGACAACGATCCGGAGATATCCCAGCAGTTCACGCTATGGGGCCAGGTAGGCTCCCAGGTGTTGCGAGGGAACCTGCTGGTGGTGCCGCTGGCCAACACTATCTTGTACGTTGAGCCGGTGTTCCTTCAGGCAGATAGCCTGGCGTTTCCGGAACTCAAACAAATTATCGTTGCGGACGCCGGCGAGGTGATCATGCGACCAACGCTCAAAGAAGCACTGGATGCGTTGACCGCTTCGGAAAAGAGCGCGCCGTCGTTAGATGAACCATCGCAACCGGGAGACGAACCGCTAACGCAGGGTGAGCTATTGCGTGACGCTATCGGTGACGCGGCAGGCGCGATCGATGCGTTGGACGAGGCATTGCAACAACTTAGAGAATCGCTTGAACAGTTGAACGAACTGGCAGAGGGAGAAACACGTTGAACCAGTACATAGAGACAGAGAAGCAATACTATATGGGTACGGTGCGCCGTCAGCCTGTAGTCATTGAACGCGGTCAGGGCACTCGTGTCTGGGACACGGATGGCAAAGAGTATCTGGACTTCACTGCCGGTTGGGCCGTGGACTGTCTGGGACACTCCGCACCGGTGATGGTGGAAGCCATCTCCAAGCAGGCTGCTACGTTGATTCAGACGTCCAACCAGTTCTACACACTGCCCCAGCTTCAGCTGGTGGAGTGGCTGGTAAAGAACAGCTGCTTGGACAAGGTGTTCCTGTGCAACAGCGGTGCAGAGGCTAATGAGGGCGCCATCAAGCTGGCCCGCAAGTATGGCAGGGACAACCGGAACGGCGCTGTGGAGATCATAACCGCCGTTGACTCCTTCCATGGCCGCACAACAGGTTCGCTGGCTGCCACGGGGAACCCCGCATATCAAGCCAACTTCCTACCGCTGATGACCGGCTTCGTGCATGTGCCCTTCGGCGACATCGATGCAATCAAGGCAGCTACCAACGAGGGTACCTGCGCCGTGATGCTTGAGCCTGTTCAGGGCGAGGGTGGGGTTATCTCACCCCCCGAAGGCTATCTCAAGGCAGTCCGGGAGTGGTGCACGCAGCAGGGCATCCTGCTCATCTTGGATGAGATTCAAACCGGCGTCGGTAGACTAGGCACCATGTGGGGCTACGAGCAGTTCGGTATCGAGCCTGACGTGATGACCATCGCCAAGGCCATGGGTGGCGGTGTACCAATTGGCGCATTCCTCTGCAAAGATGCGTGCGATGTGCTTCGCCCCGGCGACCATGGCAGCACCTACGGCGGCAACGCCCTGACATGCGCGGCATCGTACGCGGTGCTTAACCATGTGAAGGAGGAGGGCCTGGTGGAGTACGGCAGGGTCATGGGAGAGCGGCTGAAGGGCAAGTTGGAAGAGGTCAAAGCCCGCCATGAGACAGCCATCAAGGAAGTACGCGGAATGGGCCTACTGCTTGCGGTAGAGTTTCATGAACCCATCTCCGGTGAGTTGGTCACATCATGCAACGCGGCTGGATTGCTCCTCAACCCCGTACGACCTACCGCAGTGCGATTCATGCCTCCGTTGAACATATCGGAGTCTGAAGTGGACATCGCCGTAGACAGGTTTGAGCGCTCGCTAGAGGACGCCTTGGAACGGATAGAGAAAGCTAAATAGCCCCGATTCTTCGGGGCACCGAGTTCCCTGACGCCCCGCTGAGCGGGGAAACTAGCTACCTGACGGGCATCAAAACAGCGGCCTACAGGTACATTTGACAACTTAGGAAGCCCAACAGAAGAGGACAACGATGGCAAAGCAAAAGGTAGTACTGGCATACAGCGGCGGACTGGACACTTCAGTGGCCATTCCTTGGATCAAAGAACGCTATGACGCAGAGGTGATCACACTCACGGCGGAGCTTGGCCAGGGTCGGGACCTGGAGGAGATACGGCAGAAAGCCCTCAACACCGGCGCAGAGAAGGCCATCGTCATCGATGGCCAGGAAGAGTTCGTCGAAAGGTTCGTCTGGCCTGCATTGCGCGCCGGTACCATCTATGAAGCCCAGTACCCCCTGGCGACTGCTTTGGCACGTCCCCTTATTGCTGAATATATGGCGAAGGTTGC
>CAUZTE010000126.1:0-5124 GCA_963582565.1 Dehalococcoidia bacterium
CGCTCCTGACCAGTCAAAATACGCCATGCTACTATTCTATGTGTGATGAAACCCATGACAGTTGGACTGCGACACGCGTTACTCGTGCTTGCCCTGGTGTTGACCTTGGGGTTCACCCTGTCCGCCTGCGGCAGCGAAAAGCCTGAAGTGACCGTGTTCGCTGCCGCCAGCCTTGCCGACGTACTCCAGCCCCTTGGTGAGCGGTTCGAGTTGGAGCAGGGCATAGAGGTGAAGTTCAGCTTCGGCGGTTCATGGTCGCTTGCCCAGCAGGTCTCCCGCGGCGCACCTGCCGATGTCTTTCTGGCAGCAGGCCCCGGCCCAATGGACTCGTTGGCAGGAGAGGGCCTCCTAGCCCAAGGGTCAAGGAGTGACCTACTTGGAAACACCCTGGTCATCGTCGGAGCAGACCCACGCGACGCCGTTGTTTTCACGCCCGAAAGGCTGCTCGACAACAATGTGAGACGCATCGCCATGGGAGACCCGGCGCTGGCCCCAGCTGGCAGCTACGCCCGTGAAGCCCTCCAAGGCATGGGCCTGTGGGTCGACCTGCAGGGCAAGTTGATCTATGGGCTGAATGTACGGACGGCATTGCAGTATGTCAGCAGCGGCAATGCGGATGTGGCAATCGTCTACGGCACCGATGCTTCCAGCGATGATTCCCTCCGGCCACTGTGGGCATTCCCGCCGGAGAGCCACTCACCGATTCGATATCCTATTGCGACATTGAGCCACGCTGGCAACCCGTCAGGGGCGGAGGCATTCCAGGCGTTCCTCCATTCCGCAGAAGTGAGCAACCTATTCGTCGAGTATAGATTTTCTCCCATAGATAGACCATAACCTCGTTATCGGGCGGGACTAGCCCTGTTCGCCCACAACAGCTACCATCTGAACAATTTCCAAACCGTGAGAGTGTAGAACGTGCCAACGTCTGAAGAATTCGATGTCCTGTTGCTGTCGCTCCGTGTGGCAGCGGTAGGCACCGTCATTGGCTTGCCCCTTGGTCTGCTCATTGCGTGGGCATTGGCCAAGACCTCCATGCCCGGCAAGGTTCTCCTGGACACCCTGGTTTCCTTTCCCTTGGTTCTCCCGCCTGTTGTCACCGGCTATGCTTTGCTGCTGTTGTTGGGGCGCAACGGCCCTTTGGGCGGCCTACAGAAAGACCTTGGCATTGAGATTCTGTTTACCTGGTTCGCCGCAGCGCTGGCCGCCGGCTTGGTTTCCCTGCCGCTGATGGTGCGGTCGATGGAAGTGGCTATGGCCGGCGTTGACCCTCGACTCGAGCTTGCAGCGCGGACAATGGGCGCTAACCGATGGAAGGTGTTCATCACAGTCACTGTGCCTCTGGCCTACAGGGGTATCCTGGCAGGCGCGGTGCTTGGCTTCGCGCGAGGTATGGGCGAGTTCGGTGCTACGATAATCGTGGCAGGGAACATCCCCGGTCACACGCAGACCCTGCCTTTGGCCATCTTCACCAACCTTCAGATCGGCGACGACGATGCTGCGGTGCGCTTCATCGTGTTCTCTCTGGCAGTGGCCCTGGCTGCATTGCTGGCTCACAGATGGATGTTGAAACGAGCGGTGGTTTAACTATGGGTGAAGCGTTCCTCAACCTACAGTTCCGCAAGAGCTACGACGACTTCACATTGGAGTTGGACGTATCGCTCTCTGCAGGTATCACAGCCATTTTTGGGCCTTCCGGCAGCGGCAAGAGCACAACCCTCAACTGCATTGCAGGCATTACCAAGCCAGATTCCGGGAACCTAGAGCTTTGGAACAGGCCACTGTTCTTATCCGGTAATCGATTCCGTAGCATCAACCGGCCGCCAGAGAAACGCAGAGTCGGCTATGTATTCCAGGACGGGTTGCTGTTCCCTCACCTCCGGGTTAGAGAGAACATCTTGTACGGGTACAACCGGACACCCAAGAACCGCAGACACATGAGACCCAACAAGCTCGTGGAGATGCTTGAGCTTGAACCGCTGCTCTACCGTATGCCGAATACTCTTTCCGGCGGCGAACGCCAACGAGTTGCCCTGGCAAGGGCGATGGCAGCATCACCGGAAGTGCTCCTATTGGATGAACCCCTGGCATCCCTTGATATGCCCTTCCGAGGGAGGATACTGAGGCAGCTAAAGGCCGTACACCATGACTCCGGCATTCCCATGATCTACGTCTCACACACAATTTCAGAGGTCATGGTGTTGGCAGAGCGGGTTTTGGTACTGGCAGATGGAAAACAAGTAGCATTGGATACACCACAGAAGTTCCTGCACCAGGCACCAGTCCTACCTCTGGTTGACCCTGCACACCTGGAGACGCTGCTGGAAGGACGCGTGGTTGCTCATCATCCAGAGAGCGGTACCACAGAGGCGGAGTTCGGCGGTTTCACCCTGTGGCTGCCCACCATCGACCGCGACATACGCGACCCGATAACCGTGTCCGTGGCAGCGTCCAATGTGATGTTAGCGGCTGAAGCACCCGTAGGTCTGAGCGCCCGCAACGTCCTCAAAGCAACTGTATCGGCTCTCGACCGGGTGGGTGAAACGGTGATGGTCACCGCAGACGCAGGAAAATCGATCCTCGCCGAAGTCACGCCGGAAGCGGCAGCATCGCTGGGGCTCCAGCCCGGCTCTGAGGTTTATTTGGTCTTGAAGGCAAGTAGCATCGTTGTGTTAGGGTAGGGACATGAGAACAGTACCACCGGAAATATCCACAAGACCCGCGCAAGAGAGTGACATCGAGTCCCTGGTAGAGACACTTGACCCGGACGTCGCTCCTGAGCAGGTGCGAGACCGCTGGAAGGAACACACTGAGGGCACTCGAAGGTTGCTTCTCGCCGAGATTGACGGCTCGCCCGTCGGCACCATCAGCATCGGAGAGACGCGACACTACCGGACTGACTCGCTCCGAGCGTTGAGTTTGAACGTGGGGCCAGCCCACCGGAACCTGGGCGTAGGTGCAGCACTCATCGCTTATGCCGAATCAGAGGCTATCCGGCTCAAGTTCAAATCGATACACCATGAAGTGGGCACCACAAACGACGACGCTGTCCGGTTGTACGAGTCCCAGGGCTACAAACACATCAACAAGACTGTGCAGAACCAGTGGTGGGTGTTCCCGACCGACGGCGACCAGAGGATGGAAGAGGAGACCTCATGGATCATGACGAAGGTGCTCGAACTCCCTGACGCCTAGCCCCCGGTCCTTCTGCCCCCCACGCCCTCTGTGAACAGGTACAGGGTGGACCCGAAGGCCAGCATCACGACGCCAACTACGCCCATGAAGAACGCTATCTGTGGTGCGTCACCTGAGCGGGCACCGATAGCGATGCCACCAATCAGCAAAGCCGCACCTATCACCATAAGAGCATATGGGGCATTTTTGAGCATGTATCGTTCCTATTAGCCCAGGGCCGCCAGTATGTCGTCTATTTCTCCGGCAATGCAGGTGAAGATAGGCGTATCACGCTCGGTGAAGGGCCGTGCTTCAGACTCCCGAAGCTCCATCAAGAGCTCAAGGAACTCATCGATATTGGACACATCGAAAGCAACCACGTGCTCCTGGTCGTCGATGCCGAAGGAGTAGCTAGTGTTGTTCCGCACCCCCGGGTACTTGTGGCCTACTTCAAAGTGCTCATTCATCATCCGCTGCCGCTCTTCCAACGGTAGCTGGTACCACTCCGCGGTCTTCACAAATGGATACACCACCAGGTAGGGATGATCCGGGCTCTGGGGCCGAATGACCTTCTGTCGACCCTCCTGGCCCTCGTGTTCATGGTCGTCAACGTACGGGGATGGGCGTGAGAGGGATAAATACGAGTATGCGGTCTTCAGATACTTACCCAAGCCTGTAACGTTCACCGCGGCTGAGAACTCCTGCATCTCTTCCAGGGTCCAGCCCAAAATCCAGAGGAGGAAGTCCACTTCTGCACGGAGGCCCACCAGCGAGTAGGGTCGTATTTCTATCCGGCCGGAGAACTCAGCCACTACGGCGTCAAACTCTTCTCGATGTGCTTGACGCTCGGCGTCAGGAAGCCTCCGCCATAGTGGATCCACCTGGTAGAAGTTGTACTTCACTACCTGTCGAACTGTCTCAGGTCTTGCCTCTGCCATAGTTGCCTCCCGGCCGTATGCTTTAAGTCATATGATGTAGCGGCTACATTATAGCTGCTCATGCAAACCTGTTCATGGGCCTGTATCCGCAAAAAATCCCCTGCGCTCCTGCCCATGCGAATCATGTCTGCCTTGACACCGATATACAGGGCATCTTAAACTACTGCCAATATGTTGACCTATTCAATCAACAATATATGCTGTTGTACCCTACTGGGGTAGCTGCACACATATAATCGGCTTGACCCCGCATGCCACTGGCAGAGCGGGGTTTTGTTTTTCCAAAACAGGTGTTTCAGAGGAGGGGACCATGACAACTGCCAACAGTAGGTTCAAGCCAAACATCGTCATCCCGGTGATTCAGGAAGAGATAGACCATTTTGAAGGCGAAGTGAAGCGCTTCCGATCCGGTGAACTGGACGGAGCGGAGTTCCGAGCCTTCAGGCTCCGACAGGGCGTCTACGGCCAACGACAGCCAGATAACCAGATGATGCGCGTGAAGATACCCCTGGGTCGTATGACTCCGGATCAGCTTGACGTCCTTGGCACCATTGCACGGGACTACACGCCATTGAAGCGCGGTCATATCACGACGCGAGAGAACGTGCAGTATCACTTCATGGATCTGAACGATGCTGCAACGGTCATGCGAACGATGGGCGAGACCGGCCTGGGCAGCAGAGAGGCCTGCTCCAACGTTGTACGCAACGTGACCAGCTGCCCACTTACCGGCGTCTGCCCGGAAGAAATCTTTGACCCGTCACCCTACGCAGTTGCCTACGTCCGCCAATTCGTGCGGCAGGAATACACGCACAACATGCCCAGAAAGTGGAAGGCCGCCTTCAGTGGTTGCACCCATGACTGGGTCATGACAGCCATCCATGACATCGGCTTCCATGCAGTCATCCGTGAAGAGAACGGCGTGGAGCGCAAGGGCTTCCGCATCGTCGTCGGTGGCGGCACCAGCATTCAGCCGCTGATCGCTCAGGAGCTGTACGATTTCGTACCGGTA